>JALHLM010000108.1 GCA_022844585.1 Pirellulales bacterium
GGCGACTCCCGAGGACGATTCCGCACTGCGAGCGATTTCCGACACGCTCGCGGTGAGTTCCTCGACCGCGGCCGCCACCGTCTTGATGTTGCTGGACATCTCTTCGGTGCTGGCGGCCATGGTCCGCATGTTGGTGGACATCTCTTCGGCCGCCGCGGCGACCGTGGCCGATTGCTGCGTCGTGCCTTCGGCGCTTTGGGCCATTTCCGTGGCCGTGCTGGTCAACTCTTCCGACGAGCTGGCCAGTTCACGCGAGCTGCCGACGATCTTGCGGACGACTTCCTGCAAGCTCGAAGAGAGCTTGTTCACGCTGTCGCCGACGCGGCCGATTTCGTCATTGCTTTCCACTTCCACGCGCTTGGTCAGGTCGCCGGCGGCGATCTGCTCCAAGGCGGTGGCCGTGGCGATCAACGGGCGAGCGAACGAGCGAGCCACGAAGAAGCCGATCGCGGCGATGGCCAACGCCATTCCGCCGGTCAGTGCGGCGACAAAGTACGCCAATTGCGAGGCGGCCGTAAAGGCTTCCGCCGTGTCCTGACGGACGAGCACTCCCCAGCCATAGCCCTTGAAGCCGAGCGCACCCTTCGAGCCCGCGAAGCCGTTGATTTGCTCCGTGCCGGTACGCTTGTTGTTTTCGATTGTCACGCCGCTCTTGCCGGCGGCCGCATCGATGGCGCACTGAAGTTTGGCGTCCACCAGGTTGAACGTCAGTACCGCGGCGGGATCAGGGTCTTCCAACAGGAACCCCTGCTTGTTGATCAAGTTCACGACGCTGGTCGTAGCGCCACGGTCCTTGAGACGCTGGCGCAGGCCGGTCATGATTTCGCAGCCGGTCCGCTCCCAGTTCGCATAGTTGGCCCAGACGCGAGTCACCTTGCCGTCCGCGTCGACGATCGGCGCGGCGAAGACGAGCGACAGTCCGCGAGTCTTGGTCAGATCAGCAAGGCGCTTGTCGGCCGCGACGTCCCCAAAGTACGACTGTCCGAGCGGCACCGTGCCCGAGGCAACGGATTCGAACCATTGTTCGCCCTTGACGCTCGTGCCAATCAGCGAGTCCGTGAGGAACGGCGCGCCCTGGGAGTTGACCGTGTTGGCCGCGATGATTTGGCCGTTCGCGTCAGCGATGACCATCAAATCGTAGATACCATAAGTGCGCGTGTAGAAGTTCGCCGCGCGCTTCACTTGTTCCACATCTCCCTTGGCATCGGGATTGGCGGCGAACGCCTGGACGTCGCCATACCGCTCGAAAAACAGCCGATCGAGCTTGTCGATGGCTTCTTCGGCAGTGGCCTGGGCTTGTCCGCCGGCGCCGGCCTCGAGTGACTTGCGGCAGCGCACGTACGAGGTCGAGGCCACAATCGCCGCGGGGATCACGCCGATTGCCACGAACAGAAACATGAGTTTCGTGCGAACGCTCTTGAATTTCAAAATGCTCAAACGGGACATTCTTCATCTCCTTCGCGACTCGTGAAAACGACGCCGGTTGCTTGACCGCGGGCGACGTGGGCACACACGCCGCGCGACTAGGATTCGTTGCAGATGCTGGCCAACGTGACGTTCACGTCGAGGATCACCAGCAATCCGAGCTCCAGCTTGTAGACCGCCTTGAAGAACCGTTGATCGATGCCCCGCAGATTTTCAGGCATCGGATCGAGATCATCCGTGTTCGCTCGCACCACGTCGGCGACGCGATCGACCAGCAGGCCGATCTGTTCGCCGCCGTTCTTGACGATGACATTCCGATTGCTGCGGGTGAGGGCCGACTTGGGCAGCCCGAGCACTTCCCGCAGATCCACTACCAGCACGACTTCACCACGCAGATTGATCACGCCGCGGACCGCCTGCGGCGCGTGCGGCACCGGCGTCATGTCGACGTTGCGATTAATCTCCTGCACCTGGTGAATGTCGATTCCCAGCAACAGGTCGCCAAGATAGAACGTGATGAATTCTTGTTCGCCGGTTGACGCGGCGACACCGGTCGCCGTCGGCGCTTGCATTAGTGCGGTCATAGATTCAATCCTCGCCTGTGGAGGGGAGTCAGGTGTTTACACGGAGAGCAATTCGCCGCGACGGTTGGGGAGCAAGCGTCGCACCGCGGTCAGCAATTTGTCGCGGTCCATCTTGACTTGGTAGTCGTCAATGCCGACTTCACGCCCGTGCGCCACGTCGTCTTCGCCCGCGAGCGAAGTCAACGCAATCACCGGCAAGCCGTCGAAGCGGGCGTCCGTCTTGATGCGACGGCACAACTCGAAGCCGTTCATCCGCGGCATTTCGATATCGGTGACGACAAGGTCAACTTGTCGCTTGGGGTCCTGCAACGCTTCCCAGGCGGCCTGGCCGTCTTCGAAGGCGACGACGTCATGCCCCAGCGTTTCCAGGAAGTGGGAGACTTGCGTACGGAAGAAGTTGGAATCCTCCACCAGCATGATTCGCAATTCGCGAACGTCCTCGAGTCCTTCGGCCTCGGCTGGAACGGTCAGTTGCGGGCAACCCTTCGAGGCCAGCTCGTGGACGTCGAGCAACCGGACCGTGCGGCGATCAACCACCAAAGATCCGATCACGCCCGGCTCGCGGAGCGTGCGGAAGTCGACATTGGTCGACAGTTGGCGAATCTCCACGAGCTTCGGCACGATTAGCCCAATCTCGCGGCCGCCGGCTTCGAAGACCACCACGTAGAGCCAGGCCTGATCGGGACGCGGCTCGGCGCGAATCAAGTCGTCCAGCGACAGCAGCGTGAGCGTTTCCTTCTCGTATTCCAGCAGGCGCTGCCCGCCGACTTCGTGAACTTGTTCCTTCTGGACGCGTTCCAGTCGCTTGATGACCGCCATGGGAATCGCGAAGTACTCTTCCGGTCCGTTGGTCAGCATGAGCGCGGCTTGCGTTTCCTCCGCTCCGCTGCCCAAGGCGTCTTCTTCTTGTTCGGCCTGCGAGTCGGAACGCTGCAGTTCGGCATAAGCGGCGATGCCATTGGCGTCCAAGATGAACGCCACGCGGCCGTCGCCAAGAATCGTGGCGCCGGCCAGGCAGATGGAGCCTTTCAAGTGACGTCCTAACGGCTTGACGACGATCTCTTCGGAGTCTTGCAAGCCGTCAACAATCAACCCGTAGCGCACTGCGCCGGCGTCGACGACGATGATATCGAGATTGCGCGGCGTCTTGAGATCATCCTGTTCCGCGCGGGCACGGCTTTGTTCGGCCGTGGCGAGGATTTTTCCCAATCGCACCAACGGCAGGAGCCGTCCACGCAGCTTGAGGACTTCGGAGCCGTTGATCGTGGAAATCCGCTTGTCGGCCTCGTTGGCGCTGACGCGGACGAGCTCCACGATGGACGCTTGCGAGATGGCAAAGGGAGCGTTGCCGCTATGCACGATCAGCGACGGGATAATCGCCAAAGTCAGCGGCAACTTGACAAGAATCGTCGTGCCGCGACCCAACTCGGAGACAACTTCCACCGTCCCGCCGAGTTTGGTGATATTTGATTTCACAACGTCCATGCCGACGCCGCGGCCGCTGACGTCAGTAATCGTTTCCGCGGTCGAGAAGCCAGGATGGAAGATTAGATTGACCGCGTCTTCGTCCGAGAGGGCCGACGCCTGTTCCGCGGTGAGAATCCCCTTCGAGACCGCCTTGCTGCGCAACCGGGCCGGATCAATGCCGGCGCCGTCGTCACGTACGACGATCAGCACGCGACCGGCCTGATGCGAGGCCTCCAATGCAATCGCGCCAATCGGCTTCTTGCCTTTCCGCGACCGGACGTCCGGCAATTCGACGCCATGGTCGAGCGAATTCCGCACCAGATGGACGAGCGGATCGCCGATCGCCTCGATGATCGATTTATCGACTTCGACGTCCTTGCCGGAGATGTTCAAGTCGCATTGCTTGCCGAGCTTGGCGCTCAGGTCGCGAACCAATCGCGGGAAGCGGCTGAACACGTTGGCGAGCGGCTGCATGCGGGTTTGCATGACCGCTTCTTGAAGTTCGCTGGTGACCTGATCGAGACGCGAGGAAATGGTCTCGACTTCCGGGCGGCCCAGCGAATTCACGGCCTGCAACAATTGATTGCGGCTGAGCACCAACTCGCCGGCGAGATTCATCAACCGGTCCAACAAGCCGACGCTGACGCGAATATTCGCGTCGGCCGCCGGCGTTGCTTCAGACGATGCCGCAGTCGCCGGAGCGCTGTTGTTGGCAGTCGCACTGACCGGAGTTTCGACGTGTTCGATAATCGGAGTCGGCGCCGGCGCGAGGGGAGGCGCGACCACTTCGACGGCTTCAACGGGAGGCGTCGGCGTCGGCTTGGCGAATGTATTGGGATCAAACGGCTCAGGCGCGTGACTCGAATTCATATTCGCTACTCCATCGAGAGCGGAAACCAGAGCGCTCACATCGGCGCTGTTGCTATTGGCGAGGTCATTGATCAACGATTTCAGTTGGTCGCACGATCGAAGCAGCAAGTCGACGGTTTCCGCCGTGGGCACCAAGGCGCGATTTCGCACCAGGTCCATGACGTTTTCCAGCGAGTGCGCCAGCTTGTTCACGGTGTCGAAACCGAGAAATCCGGCCGCGCCTTTGATCGAATGTACGGCGCGAAATAACGCGTTGACGGTCTCGATGTTCGAGTTCGCGCCGCCGGCCTCGATCTCCAACAGTTGCGATTCCACATGAGCGAGGTGCTCATTCGACTCCGTCACGAAGTCTTGAATGATCGATTCATCTTGGAACATGGCAATTCCGCGGGGAATAATGCGCAAGGAAAGGGGGGCGTCGTGGGCCAGGATCGTAACGTCGCTGGTCAATCAATCGTGGCAACACGGGCGCAGAGCGAATGCCAAAGCAAATCACTCAAACCCCGACGGCTGCCGTTACTTGCAGTGAGCAACGCTAAGTCACAAAACTAGCCTGATGGAGGGGACGCCGCCAAATTGTGGTTCGGCGCAATTTTCGCCCATAAACGCAGGTGAAAACCCCGATCCAGCGGCCTAACGACGCGGCGAGATAGCAGTGCGACCGGAATACTTGATTCAAGTAAAACTACAAGTCGCGGCGTAGGAATTCGCTTTGAGGCTTGCAGCGCGGCAGCGAGAGCATTCGCGCGGGCGTTCACAAGACGGCGCAAGGGCGTACTTATTTCGCCCCCATCCGCAGCGCGCCATCGAGACGAATAACCGTCCCGTTGAGCATCGAATTGCCGAGGATGTGTTCGACGAGTGCGGCATATTCGTCGGGGCGACCCAGGCGTGGCGGGAACGGAACCTGGCTCGCGAGCGATTCGCGAACTTCCTCGCTCATCTCGGCCATCATCGCGGTGTCGAAGATGCCGGGGGCGATTGCGATGCAACGGATTCCATGTCGCGCCAGTTCGCGCGCGATGGGCAATGTCATCGAGGCCACGGCGCCTTTCGACGCCGAATAAGCCGCCTGGCCGATCTGCCCGTCGAATGCGGCGACCGAGGCCGTCGTGATCAACACGCCTCGCTCGCCTTCCTCGTCGGGCTCCTGCGTAGCCATTTGCGCTGCGGCCAGGCGCAGCATGTTGAATGTCCCGATTACGTTCACGGCCAATACGCGAGCGAAGCTATCCAACCGATGCGGACCTTGCTTGCCGACCACGCGTTCGCCGATCGCGATTCCGGCGCAACAAACGGCCCCGTGCAACCCGCCGCCCTGGCTAACCGCAGCCTGAATGGCGGCGCCCATATCATCCTCGCGCGTGGCGTCAGCGGCGACAAACTGAGCCGCGCCGCCCAGCTTTGCGGCGGCGCGCTCGCCTTGCTCGCGATTGAGATCCGCGATCGTCACCAGTCCGCCCTTGCTAACCAGCATTTCCGCACAGGCGAAGCCCAGCCCCGAGGCGCCACCGGTGATGAGAAAACTCTTGTCGGCGATGAGCATGGAACGTACCTGATTCATTGGGGCGGCGCGAAACGTCGGCGACGGAGTCGCCTCCCACAGTCCATTTGCCTGCTTGGACAATTTGCATGGCGGGGCGAGTGCCATTAGAGTAACCGACTGCATTCCCGCCAAGTCGCGCCGCCGCGCCAAAGCAACTCCCGCCTCAATCGATTACTCCCAGGTTGCTCACTGCCATGTCAAACTCCGCGCGGGCACCGCGTTATTTCACGCGGCGCGATTTCTTAGCTACATCCACGGCCGCCTGCGCGGTGGCCGCCTGGCCGCAAGGCATGGCAATCGCCGCGGCCACGGAGCCGGTGTTGGAGGCGGATCAGCTGCCGGCGCCGGCCTGGGTCCATGATGTCACGCGGATGGCGTTTTGCGGCGTCGATCAATTCGAGCAGGTGTCGAAAGCGGGCGTGCAGGTCATTCATACGAACCTCATCTGGCCGTACTATCCACTGAAACGCGACGGCGGCGGACTCACCGCGCAAGACGACGCGGCGCTGCGAAAAATGGTGGAGACCTGCCATGGTTTCGGAATGAAGCTGTCGCTCGGCCTACCGCCGTTCCCGCCGGTGAGCCTTGTGCAAGAGCATCCCGACTGGCGAATGCACCCGGATGACACCGGCAGCGTGCTCAGCGTCGAACCCCGCGAGGACAATCTCGGCACGCGGAATCCGTGCAACAACGGCCCGTGGGGCGATTATCTCGTCGAGATCTGTTTAGAGTTGGTTCGCGACTACGGCCTCGACGGGTTCTCCTACGATGGCAATTACCACGCCGCGCTTTGTTTTTGCCCCGCCTGCAAAGCGGCCTATCGCGCCGAGCGCGAGCGCGATCTGCCGGCCGCCGCTCACTTGGACGACGTCGCGTATCGCGAATACCTGGTGTGGCGCGGCGAACGCTTGATGCAGCACTATTTGCGGCTCAAGCGGCGGATGCGAGCCGAGAACCCCGACTCGGCGCTCATGTCATGGACCGTGAACGCCGGGCGCTACGGGCATTTCCTCTATTCGCCGCGGGCGATGCCGGCGGAGTTGAATCGCGTCTTCGATTTGCCGATGCAGGAGTGGTGGCTCGATGAGACAAACTTCGGCGCGAGCGTTTGTCCGGCGTTTGGCGCGGCGTATCTCAGCGCCGCGGCGCGGCCGAATCCCGGAGCCAGCGAAGCGTATCTCATGTCGCGCGGCAATCCTTACAGCGCGGATAGCTTTCCCAAGCACGAGCGACTCACTCGCAATCTGTTGGCAATGACCAATGGTTCCCGCGCCGCGGAATCGTTTGGTTGGCCAGGGCATTTGGAATCGACGGCGGAGGTGCTGGCGGAAGTTGCCAAACGGGCCGAGTGGATGCCGCATGCGCAGCCTTTGTCCTGGGCGGCGCTGCTGGTCAGCGAGCAGACGCGGCAGTTCTACGCGTATCGCGATATCGCCGATCGTTTCCTGCCGCACGTGTTCGGCACCTTTCGCGTCGGCTTGGAAGAGCATTTGCCGATGTCGTTGATTTGCGATTGGGACGTCACGCCCGAACGGCTCGCGGAATTCGCGGTGCTGATGCTGCCCAACGCGGCGGCGCTCAGCGATCAGCAGGTCGACGCGGTTCGCAAATACGTGGAAGCCGGCGGAGGGCTCATCGCCACGGCGGAGACGTCACTGTGCGATGAACTTGGTCGCCCTCGCGCCGACTTCGCCTTGGCCGATTTGTTCGGCGTCCACTATCAGGGCCGCCCCAACGCGCCGCTCGTGCGCCCGGAGTTGGACGTGAATTTCGCCGTCACCGTGGACGACGCCTATTGGGCGGCGCGGGTCGGCGCGGCGCAGTTCTTGATCACCGATCACACGGTATTCGACGACGACAAGCTGCGCGAGCTGATTCCCACGCGCGTCGCCACGTTCAAGGGTCCACAGACCGCCGTGAGCGAACCGGCGAATCCGGCCGAGGTGGTCGCTCGCTTCACGCCGGAAGGTTGGAAAAACGGACCGCTCCCCGCGATGATCCTCCGCCAACATGGTGCGGGGCGAGTGGCCTATTTGCCCGCCGCGCTGGACGCGGCGCTGTGGAGCTACGCCTATCCCTATCAGCGACGGTTGCTGAAGAACGTGATTGACTGGGTGGCGCGCACGCCCAACCCAATCATGGTCGAGGCCCCGATGTGCGTTCAGGTCGCGCCGTATCGGCAACGAATCGGAGACAACGACCGCCTCGTCATTCATTTAATGAATACGTTAAACACCACCGCCCAACACGGCTTGCCGAGCGTGGAAGTCCCGCTGCGCGAAGAAACGATTCCCATTTCAGGGATTCGCCTGCAACTGGCCAACACCGAGTTCCGGAGCTTTTTCCTGGAACCAGGGCACGTTCCGCTCCCGGTCAGCCGGTCTGGTGCAGTCACAACCGTCGACATCCCCCGGTTGGAGTTGCATGCCATCGTGGTCGGGGAACGCTAGACCCCGTGCGGATACTTGGCGCGCGATCATTCGGGGGGGTAAGTTAGCTTGGGGGAAACTATTTTTCGATGGACTCCAGCCACCAGATCGGCCATGGGCGGCGGTTCGAGCACCTTATTCCGAAAGTCTGCGCTGGCGAGCGGGCTCCTCACAGCCGAGGAACTCGACGCCGGGGTGGCGGAGTTGTGCGCCAAGCACGGGTTGACTGCCGCCGAGGTAAACGATGAATTGCTCGCCGCCAAGCTCGTCGAGGGTGGGCAGATCAATCGCTGGCAGGCCGGACAGCTCGCGGCGGGGCGATCGAAGTTTAACCTCGGCCCCTACCAGATCGTCGATTCGATTGGCGAAGGGGGCATGGGCCAGGTCTTCAAGGCCGAGCACACGGTGATGGGACGCATCGTCGCCGTCAAAGTGCTGCCCCGCTACAAGTCCACGCCCGAATCGGAAAAGAGCTTCATGCGGGAGATCCGCAATCAAGCTCAGCTCGATCATCATCATCTGGTCCGCGCCTACGACGCCGGCCACGACGGCAACGTCAATTACCTGGTTACCGAGTTCGTGCCCGGCATCGATCTGCGGCGGTTCATCCGCCGGCACGGACGGTTGTCAATGACGGCCGCGGCCTCAGTGATTTCCCAGGCCGCCATGGGCCTGGAGCACGCGCATAGTCGCGGGTTGATTCATCGTGACGTGAAGCCCGGCAACCTGCTGGTGTCGCAGGACGGCGTGGTGAAGGTCTCCGACCTGGGCCTCGCCGGCAGTTTCAATCTGGAAGGCGAGGCGCAGAACCTCGGCGATAAGATCGTCGGCACCGCGGACTACCTGGCGCCGGAGCAAATCACCGCGCCGCAACTGCTTGGTCCGCCCACGGACGTCTACAGTCTTGGGTGTACGTTGTACTACGCCGTGACGGGCAAGGTGCCTTTTCCCGGCGGCACAGCGGCAACTAAAGTTCGCGCGCACTGCACGACCGAGCCCCTCGATCCCCGGCGATTGAACCCCGAACTCGACGACGACTTCGTCGACCTGATCGCCGCGATGATGATGAAGCAGCCGCCGGAGCGGATTCAAACCATGGGCGAAGTGGTCCGCCGGCTCAGCAAATGGGCCGATCCCCAGTCGATCGCCCATGCCGCGGCTGTCGATCATCTCGACGCCATAGCGGTGCAGAGCATTCACCCGAGCGAACGCCGCCGCACGCCGCCGGTGCTAAGCGACACCGAGCCCAACTTTTTGGTCGAGCCGGGTCAAGAATCCGGACCGGTCGAGTCGCCGAGCCAGGCCGGCGTCAACACCAAACCCGTGTACGGTCTGCAAGAAGAGACCGTGCCAGATTACGTCAGCCGGTACGATCAGGCACTCCTGACCGGGCTGAACGAAGCGAAGAAAAACGATCACTCCTTCGCACTCGCCGTCATCGTCTTCCTGACGATTCTCGTCGGCTGCGCGTCAATCGCCATTTGGCTCGTGACGCGCGGCTAGCGGTTCGCTACTCGACGTCCTTCTTGATCTTGTCGGCGAAAACTTCCCGGACCTTGTCCACTTTCGGCTTGATCACGAACGCGCAGTAGCCTTGCCGTGGGTTGAGCTTGAAGTAGTTGAGATGATATTCCTCAGCGGAATAGAACTTCTTGAACTCGGTGATCTCGGTGACAATCGGGGCGCGGAAGGCGCCCGATTCGTCCAGCTTCTTTTTGTATTCCTCGGCGAGTTGTTTCTGCTCGTCGTCGTGATAGAAGATCGCCGAACGGTATTGCGTGCCGACGTCATTGCCTTGACGATTCTTGGTCGTCGGATCGTGCGTCTTCCAGAAAACTTCCAGCAACTCTTTGAACGTGATCACTTCCGGATCGAAGCCGACCTGCACTACTTCGGCGTGCCCGGTCGTGCCGGCGCAGACCGCTTCGTAGGTCGGATCCTCAACCTCGCCGCCGGTATAACCGGACGTCACGGTCTGCACGCCTTCCAATTGCTGAAACACCGCTTCGGTACACCAGAAACAGCCGGAACCAAACGTCGCCAGGGACAGGTTCTCGGCGGACTTTGCCTCTTGGACGGGTTTCGCGGCCGGCTCCTCGCTCATCGCTTCCTCTCCTCGAAAAATCAACACGCCCGCGGCCACCAGAATCGCCATCGCGGCGGTCGCGAGTAATCGGTAACGCTTGGGCATGGGGTTCATTCCTCGGTGATATCGCAGTTTTTGGATGCGCGTCCCTAGTAGAGGTTACGGCGGACAGGCGAAATCGGCAAGCTGAACGGGGTTCGCCACCGCCGGAGGGTACATCCGGCCGATCAAGGGTGATATCCTAAGGGACTGTGTCGAACGAGGAGCGCTCATTGCCGTCCCAACAAACCATCGCTGCGACCCAGGTCGAGGTGACGGCCCATAGCCGGCTGCATTTTGGGCTGTTCTCGTTCGGACCGCGCGAAGGCCGCTCCCAGTTCGGCGGCGTCGGAGCGATGATCGATCGGCCGCGACTCCAACTTCGGCTGGCTCTTGCCGACGACTGGTCCGCCTCGGGACCGAACAGCGACCGCGCGCTCGCCTTTGCGCACGAGGCCGTCGCTGGCCTGCAACTGGCGGACGATCTACGTTGTCGCATCACGGTGCTCGAAGCGCCGGCGGCGCACGTCGGGTTGGGGTCCGGCACGCAGCTCGCCTTGGCCGTGGCGAACGGACTCTGCCGCCTCGTGCGGCGACCGATCACGCGGCTCGAAGAGTTGGCCACCGTCATGGGACGCGCGCGCCGCTCGTCTGTCGGCATGCACGGATTCTTCCGCGGCGGGATGATCGTCGACGCCGGCAAGCGCCCGCAAGACGTGGTGTCGCCGCTGCTGGCGCGGATCGACCTGCCGGCGCCGTGGCGATTCGTGCTGCTGTTCTCACCGAACGAACAGGGCTTGTTCGGCGACGCGGAAGAACAAGCTTTCGCCGAGTTGCCCCCGGTCGACGCGCCAACGGCGACAGGCCTGCGCCACCTGGCCCTCGAAGAACTGATGGCCTCCGCGGCGAACATGCGCTACGCCGAGTTCGGCGAAGCGCTCTACCGCTACGGCCGCCAAGCAGGCCTCTGCTACGCGGCACAACAAGGCGGGCCGTACGCGTCGGCACGCTTGGAACGCCTCGTCGAAGCCGTCCGCGAACTCGGCGCGCCGGGCGTAACGCAAAGTTCCTGGGGACCAACGCTGTGCGTGGCGATGCCGAGCCAAACGGCCGCGGAGGAGTTCGTGCGGAAGTTCGAGGCGCTGCCCGAGGCGCACGGCATGAGCACCCTGATCACGGCCGCAGCGAATCAAGGGGCGCGGGTGAGCGTGTTGTCGGACAGTTCGAAGTGAGGACCCGATGCACGACCCTCGCGTCTACTACGCCGCGGAACGGACCTTCCTCGCCTGGATCCGCACCGGCCTGGCGATGATGGGCTTCGGCTTCGTCGTCGCCCGCTTCGGCTTGCTCCTGCGGGAACTGGCAAACGCGGAACGCGAAGTCTCGTCGTTGGGACTCTCACTCTGGTTCGGCACGGCGTTGATTCTCGGCGGCGTCGGCGTACTGGCTTCCGCCGTCCCCCTCTATTGCCGCGACATCGGCCGCATTCGCCGCGGCGAAATCCTGCCGGCGAAACTGAATCTACTCGCAGTCGGCCTCGGCGTCGGCCTGGCGCTGCTGGGCCTGGCAATGGCCGCGTATTTGGTTTGGTGGATGAGGGTCTGAGGATTGCGGCAACAAATCACTTTTCCCGCCAAACGATGATGCCGGCCATTTTTTCCAATTCGCCGTCGACTTCCTTTCCTTCATCCGCAATCAATTCGCGCAATTGAAGTCGCGTTTCGCTCCAGACGGCACGGAAGAACAGGTAATGGGAAAACTGGTCCGAAAGGATGCTGAGCCGGCTGCGACCCTCAACAGGTTTAAGACCCGACCCGGCCGCAACCACTTTGCCGGAATGCTCAACTGTCTCATGCCACGAACTCATCAGGACCTCGCGCTCCGCGTTCTTGATCAGGATCGAAGTGTGCGCCTCCCATGGACCATGGTACGACGCATTCAGTCGTGAGCTCGAAAACATTCCGTCCCGCGCAAAGCGGGCAAACAGTTCTTCGATGACTTTGGGCTCCACTTCGCGCGTCCGATAGGGCGGGCCGCCCCGAAGCTGATCGTCCGACCACACGACATGGCCATCATGCCAGGCGGCCAGAATTAGCCTGGGGAACTCGCCGCCGCGTCCTTGCCGATAAACGGCGATCACGTCGTCCGCGTCGGTAATCAAGCGTTTCTGAGGCTCAGCCCCCATCGCGCCGGCGACGCCAAGGGACACCAGTAACATCGCGAGAACAAACTGCGGCCTGGACACAAACGTCTCCCCGCTGATTGGATGGGTTCTGAGTTCAGTCAATCTCCAGGTCCGGTCTCTGCTGTTCGAGGTCGTAGACCCCCTTTAGACTTGGGAGATACAGCTTCTTGAGTTGCTTCATTTCGCCGAAATGCCGGAGTGCGTCTTCGGTCATCTTAAAGTGCTCTCGCAAATCGATCTCCTCAAGTGTCTTGGATTGTGATATCGCCTTGACGCCGGCGTTGGTCACGATGCCCATTCGGCCTCGTTCGCTATAATAAGGACTTCCTGCGGACGCATCTAGGAATCGCAGACGCGGCGCATTTGCCAACGCGACCATTGAGCGGTCATTAAAGTTGGTTCCGTGGATATACAAGCGCTCAAGCGACGACATTTGTGCCAGTAATGCAATCCCTTTGTCGGTGATCAACGTGTCGGAAACATCCAGCGTCTTGATCGAACGCGAGCGGGCGATTGCCTCGCAACCGAAATCAGTCACCGACGAACTGCTTAGGTTCAGGTAGTCGAGTCTGTCCAATCGTTCGACATCGGCCAGCACTGCGTCCGGCAATTCGAGCTTGCTCAAGTAAAGTGATTCGATTCCCTTGAACGTCGGAAAAAGCCGCAACTGATCCAAATCACGCATGGAGACACGTGGGGCGTGCGGGACGGTTGTTCCGCAATAGTTGGTGCCGGCGGATAGATCCAGCAATTTGAGCTTTCGAAGCCGCGCCAACGGTCCCAAAGCTCGTGCAGAAATCCTCGTGCCGCTCAAGTTCAGCGACTCAACGGACTGCATGTTGGCAAGGTGTTCGAGCGCGCCACTGCTGATACAAGTGCCTTCAAGTGATAGCTCTCGCGGATGAGCCAATCGTGCGAGATCGGCCACGCCGCTGTCG
>JALHLM010000109.1 GCA_022844585.1 Pirellulales bacterium
GTTGTTCCATCTCGCGCTTGCTCAAATGGACGCCGGACTCAATGACAAAGCGAAGGCGAGCTATCAGAAGGCGAAGGACGATTACGGCTTTAACGGCTCGGATCTGGGTGGGCTGGAAGCCAAGGAATTCGAACGCCTGAAAGGCGGATTGGGGCTATAAGCGAACATGGATGACTCGTCCGCCTGGAAGGCGCTGTTGGACAACTGGCCCTCGGGACTCGCACGCACCGGCGTGGTGGTCAGCACCTTCAATGAACAGATTCCCTTCGACGGCTTCATGCACACCGCTGCGTTCATGATGGTGGAACGCAAGACGCCCGACACGTTGGGTGCGAGAAAAGTCATCATTCCGTTTTCTGGCATCGCGGCGATCAAATTTGTCGAGGTCGTCGGTAGCCAGGCATTCGTCCCCTGGGGATTTGTCGGCGCACCCGCCGGAAAGAAGGCGCCGGGCTGATCGTTTTGTGACGGAATTCACGACCCGCCAGCACAAATCTTCATTCGAAATACCCCTCCGGCCGCTGGTGAACCTGCCAATCGCCGCTTAGACTAACGGGGTAAACCCTGCGTTTTAACCGGCGCCGCACAAGCCGCGGCAACGGTCCGCCGATTTCACGAATCACTCATTTCTACAAGACTCGACAAGGAGAATTGCGTGTCCAAGTCCAGCGAACAACCGGAAGCCGCTCCGGCCGCCGAAGCGGCGCCGGCCCCGCAACAGCAGCAGCGTCAACAAGTTCATGTTGACGATTCCAAGGCCAATGCCGCGTACGCTAACTTCTGCCGCGTCACCGGCACGCCGGAAGAATTGATCATCGACTTCGGATTGAATCCGCAGCCGTTCGGCGTGCCGCAAGAGGCCGTCATGGTCACGCAGCGGATCGTCACCAATTACTACACCGCCAAGCGGATGCTGCACGCCCTGACCCTCACCGTGCAACGCCATGAGCAAGCCTTCGGCGTCCTGGAAACCGACGTGCAGAAGCGCGTCGTCCCGAGCGTCCGCGCCCAAATGGCGGCTGCCGCCGGCCAGAAGTAGTTTTCGAAGCGGCGGAAGCCGCGTCGACATCAATTATTCATGAGTACGTCGCTCAGGTCGCTTCCGCGACCCGAGCGACGTTTTTTATTTGCTCTGCGGGATTCTGGCAAACGAAAGACCGTCGAAAGTAGGTTGCGCGTCTTAATTGTGGGCGGTCTTCCCTGGGCTTTTTCTTCCATCGTTGCGTCGCGCATACTACGTTTAACGTCGACTACCGTGACTCGCCGTGTTGCCAACTGCCGTACGCATGATTTATCTCGATTACAACGCCACCACGCCGCTCGCCCCCTGCGTGCAGGAAGGCATGCTGCCATTTTTGGCGGAGCACTTTGGCAATCCTTCGAGCGGCCATGCGCCGGGCAAGGCCGCCCATGCCGCGGTCGACGACGCCCGAGTGCAGGTCGCTCAACTCTTAGGAGCGGCCAGCGACGAAATTCTGTTCACGTCCGGCGGTACGGAAAGCAATAACCTGGCGCTCAAGGGCTCGTTCGACGTCGCCCCGCCCGAGCGACGCCATCTGGTCATCTCCGCTTTCGAGCACCCGGCGATCGCGGCGCCCGCGAAGTATCTCGAACGCCGCGGCGCGACAGTTTCGACGGTCGGCTGCGACGCGCGCGGCGTCGTGGATCCCGGCGAGGTCGCGGCCGCGATCCGGCCGGACACGTTTCTGGTCAGCGTCATGCTGGCCAACAACGAGATTGGCGCCATCCAGCCGCTCCGCGCGATTGCCGAAATTTGTCGCGAGCGCGGCGTATTAGTGCACACCGACGCCGCGCAGGCCGTTGGCAAGATTCCCATTGACGTGACCCAACTCAAGGTCGATCTGCTGACGGTCGCGGGGCACAAACTCTACGCGCCCAAAGGCGTCGGCGCACTTTACGTGCGGCGCGGTGTCCATTTGGAGCCGTTGCTGCATGGCGCCGGGCACGAAGCGGGGCTGCGAGCGGGGACGGAGAACGTGGCGCAAATCGTGGGCCTCGGCATCGCGGCGGAGTTCGCTTCCCGGCATCTGGACAATTCGCGTCCGCGGTTGGAATCATTGCGCGACCGGCTTTGGTCACAACTGCGCGAAAGCATTCCGGGAATCTCGTGGAATGGCGCCAGCGCGGCGATGCTGCCAAACACGTTGTCGGTGAACTTCCCCCGCGTGCGCGGTTCCGCGCTGTTGGCGCGGCTTCCGGACATCTGTGCATCCACCGGTGCGGCGTGTCACTCGGGCGAAGCGTCGCTCTCGGCGACGCAACGCGCCTTGGGACTACTGCCGCAGATCGCGGAAGGCACGGTCCGCTTCAGCGTCGGGCTGTATAACGACGAAACCGAAATTGACCGCGCCGCCAATCAAATCATCGCCGCTTGGGAGGCGCTCCGTTGAGCAAGCCGGTTCCTTGGTATGGATTGCGAAACGAGGCGGAAATCTTCTCGCCGACGCTGTTGGTCTATCCCGATCGCGTGGAACGGAACATCCGCCACACGATTGAAATCGCCGGCGACGCCAAACGCCTGTGGCCGCACGTCAAAACGCACAAAATGGCCGCAGTGCTGGCGATGCAGATCGCGGCCGGCATCGACAAGTTCAAGTGCGCCACGATCGCCGAAGCGGAAATGACCGCCGCGGGGGGCGCGGCGGAAGTGTTGCTGGCCTATGCCCCGGTCGGCCCGAACATTGTCCGCTGGCGGCGACTGATCGAAGCCTTTCCCCGAGCTCGTTTCGGCGCGCTGTTCGACGATCCCGCCGCCGCGCACGCCTGTGGCATTGAATTGCATGCGCATGGTTTGACATGCGCGGCAATGATCGACCTCGATTGCGGGATGGGCCGCACCGGCATTGCGCCGGACGATCATGCCGCGGCCCTCTATGCTCTTCTGGCGCGCACGCCAGGCATCTCGCCGGCAGGACTGCACGCCTACGACGGACATATCGTCGATCCGAACCTAGAAACGCGCCGGGCTCAATGTGATGTGGCGATGATAAAAGTATTCGCGATCCGTGATCGTTTGCTGCGCGACGGACTGCCGGTCCCGCGCGTGATTTGCGGCGGCACGCCAACTTTCGCCCTGCATGCGGAGCACGCGGATCGCGATTGCAGTCCTGGCACAACCGTCTTCTGGGACGCTGGCTATGGCGGCAAGTATCCCGAGTTGCCGTTCGAACCGGCGGCGCTTTTGCTGACGCGTGTGATCAGCAAGCCACGTTCGGGGCGACTGTGCGTCGACTTGGGTTACAAGGCCGTCTCGGCCGATCAACCGCATCCACGCGTTCAGTTTCTCAACCTGCCCGACGCCAAGGCCGTCGTCCACAGCGAAGAACACCTGGCGATCGAAACGAGCGAAGCCGATCGCTTCCAAGTCGGCGACGCCCTCTATGGCGTTCCGCAGCATGTTTGCCCCACGGTGGCGCTGCATCGCGAAGCGATCGTTGTCCGGGACGGCCTCGCCTGCGACCGTTGGACGGTTACCGCGCGCGACCGTGTGATCACAATCTGATTCGTAAATGATGCGGAGTCGGTCTTTCTGTAGCCGCCCACTGTGAGGGCGGTGGAGGAATGTCGATCGCAGCTCGACTTCGCGCCATGAAGCCAAGTCCAACGCGCCGAGGTCACAGACCTCGGCTACAGAAGGCAATCAATACTTGATCAGGCTGAATAGCTCATAGCGTTGAAGTCGCGCTGCGCCGCCGAGGTCGCTGAGTTCGATGACGAACGCACAGCCTGCGACCTTGGCCCTGGCCTGCTCGATCAAATTGCAGCAGGCTTCGATGGTGCCGCCGGTGGCCAGCAGATCGTCCACCAACAACACGCGTTGGCCCGCGGAGACGCCGTCGATGTGGATCTCCAGCGTGTCGCGGCCGTACTCCAGTTCGTAGTGAAAGGCGTGCGTCTCGAAGGGCAGCTTGCCCGGCTTGCGAATCGGCACGAAGCCGACGCCCAGTTCGATTGCCAGCGGCGCGGCGAAGATGAAGCCCCGCGCTTCGGCCGCGGCGACGACGTCGATTTTGGCCTCGCGGTAATGTTGCGCCAGTCGGTGGATCGACTCGCGCAACACCTCCGGCGAAGCCAACAATGGGGTGATATCGCGAAACATGATCCCAGGCTTCGGAAAGTCTGGGATACTACGGATGTGATCTTCAAGCTTCAAGCGGAATCATTCCTTCGTTGGTTTCGACTGTGGGAGGCGTCTCCGACGCCGATGCGCTGGACTCGGATGACAAGAATGTGTGTCAGACCTGCCCAGCGGCCGGCACCACGAACGGCTTGCGGTACTCGCGCGTCAGCATCGCTTGCGCCGGCTCGTTGCCCGGGATCGATTCGTTATCGACGTCGATCTTGAGCGGCACGCCGCACCAAAGCTTGACTTTACCGAGGTCGACGGCGCGGTCGGCCAGGTGACCTTTGAAGCGATCCCAGGTTTCAAGGTCGATCTGATGACCGCTCAAGTACGACTCGCAATCCGGGGCGTTCAGGTGTTCGCCAAGCCGCATCGAGATGTTGCCCAAATGGCACAGCGCGCTGGAGAGATGCCCTTGCTCAATATCGGCGTTGAGGTCCTGGTAGTTGCGGCTGCGGACCGCGCGGATGAAGTTCTCGTAGTGGACGTCGTCGCCGCCGGGGCCGGAGAATTCCTGGATCACTTTGCCGTCGAGATCGAAGGCGGTGCTGTGGTTGTAACCGTCCTGCACGATGTAGCCCGTCGTGCCGTGGAAGACGACGCCGACGCCCGCGTCGCGGTACTTCGATGTCTCCAGCCCGCGGACTTCGAAGATCAGTTTCTTGTCGCCGTAGATGTGTTCGACAACCTGCGTATTGGCCACGTCGCCGGCGTCTTCATAGCCGAAACGGCCGCCGTAGCTCAGCACCGTGTCGCTCAGCTTGTCGATTCCCAGCCCCCAGCGGGCGATATCCATCTGGTGGATGCCCTGGTTGCCGAGATCGCCGTTTCCCTGTTCCCACTGCCAGTGCCAATCGTAGTGCAACCGCTCGCGCATCAGCGGTTCCAGCGGCGACGGTCCGCACCAGAGGTTGTAGTCGACGGTCTTCGGCCAAGGATAACAGGCGCGCGGTCCGATCGAATCGCGGCGCTTGTAGCAGAGCCCGCGGGCGATCTTCAACTCGCCGATGCCGCCGGCGCGAATGAAATCAATCGCCTTTTTCGTGCCCGGCATCGAACGGCATTGCGTGCCCGTTTGGCAGATGCGGCCATACTTGCGGGCCGCCTCGACCATCCGCCGCCCCTCGCTCACGTTGTGGCTGACCGGCTTTTCGACGTACACGTCCTTGCCGGCCTGCATCGCCCAGATGCTGACCAACGAGTGCCAGTGGTTGGGCGTGGCGGTGGTGACGATATCGACCGTCGGGTCGTCGAACACCTCGCGCATGTCTTGTACGAACTTGGGGCGATGTCCCTGGGACTTTTCGATCGCGGCGATGTGTCCTTGCGCACGTTGCTCGTCGGCGTCGCAGATATAGGTGACCGCCGCGTCCTTGCGCTCGCGGAAATGCTCCAGATGGCTGCCGCCGCGTCCGCCCGAGCCGATCACCGCCACGCTCAGGCGTTCATTGGCACTGGAACCTTGCGCCGGCGCGTCTTCCTCCGCGTCGGCGACCTTTCCGGCCGCTCCCACGGCCAGGGCCGCCGAGGCGGCAATCAACGAATCTTCCAGAAAGCGGCGACGGGAATAGGGAGGCATCGACGTGGCTCCTGACAAGCGTGGGCGGGCGTGGGGAGGGGGTGACCGCCATGCTGGGCGATCGATTCGCTGCATTTTGATCGGTCGGCGTCCGGCAGTCTACCGGTTTTGGAAAGAAACTCGCCACCCGACGTGAGTGATTCCCAGCGCCGCGCCGGACGTTAAGATGCAGCGCAGTCACGATTGCGGCACATCAGTTGCTTTGCAAGGACCGCGTCCTGGCCGACTACTTTCCGTCGGCGGCTTACCCCTGCACAAATCGAGCGTTTCCTGATGGCCACCGGCGCCCGCGGCTCCAATGTCAGCGCGACCACGTTCTTCAACATGGCCACGTTCGCGCTCGTCCTAGGCTTTCTGTTCCTGGCGCGCGCCGTAGTCCTCCCTTTAGCGATGGCCATTCTGCTCACGGCCTTGCTGGCGCCGTTAGTGCGCGGCGTGGAACGCTGGGGAATTCCACGGGTATTGGCGGTGATCGCCGTCGTGGCGTTGATTTCGCTCGCCTTCGTGGGACTAGGCGCGATGATCGGCAACCAGGCCGTCAACCTCAGCGGAGAGATGGGAAAATACCAACAGCAATTGCGCGATAAATTTCAGACGCTGAAGGCGAACATTGGGCCGACGGACCAAATGCGCGAGTCGATGGAAGCGCTGGAAGGCCTGTCGGAAGCGGCCACCGAAGCCACGGCAGATGACGCCGAGGACAAGCCGAAGGCCAAGGTGCCTGAGATGGACCTGCCGGGTCCCAATATCGCGGAAATGAATCAAGGCGCCGGCGACAAGGCCGAGGAGCCCATTCCCGTCCGCGTGGTCGCCGAACCGGCCTCGCCTTTGAGCGGCGCCCGGCAGTGGATGGCCACGCTGATGGAACCGCTGGGCGTGGCGGCGATGGTGTTTGTCCTGACGGTGTTCATGCTCATTGCCCGTGAGGACTTGCGCAACCGCGGCCTGGTGCTGATCGGCGGCGATCGCGTGCCCGGCACCACGCAGCTACTGGAGGAAGCCTGGCAGCGCGTGAGCCGGTATCTGCGCATGCAACTGCTCATCAATACGCTTTACGGCCTGGCCGTCTTCGCATTGACATTCGCCGCTGGCTTGCCGAACGCCCTGCTGTTTGGCATCCAGGCGATGGTATTTCGGTTCGTTCCTTATCTAGGACCAATCGTCGCGGCGGGGTTGCCTTTGGCGGTCACGCTGGCCGTCACCGAAGGTTGGCCCACGTTCGTCGCCGTGGCCGCCGGGCTGCTCGTGCTGGAGTTGGTCGTCAACAACGTGCTGGAGCCTTGGCTCTACGGATCGAGCACCGGCGTGTCCGCTGTCGGCATTCTGGTGTCCGCGTTCTTCTGGACATGGCTCTGGGGCGCCGTCGGGCTCGTGCTGGCCACGCCGCTGACGGTCTGTCTCGTCGTGCTCGGACGGCACGTACCAGCGCTCAAGTTCTGGGCCACGCTGCTCAGCGAGGAATCTCCCCTGGGGCCGATCGAACGACTTTACCAGCGTCTCTTGGCGCGCGATTCCTTCGAGTCGCTGCGGATCATCGACGAAGTGCGAAATGAAAATAAAGCCACGGTGGTTACTTCCATTTCCGGCTTGCTGTCCGGAGCGGTCACGAACGCCGCCGTGGATCATGCCTTGGGAGAAATCGACGACGAACGCTTGCAGTCATTTACGTCGACGTTCGACCACGTCTGGCAGGAAGTCGTCCAAGAGTTTGACTTGCCGCCACCGGAAGAACTCCAAGAGCGTGGATCGCTCCGGGCGCTCTGCCTGCCAGCCCGGGGCGTATGCGACGCGCAAGGTAGCCGCATCACCGCAGCCTTCCTGACGAACGAGGGCTGGGCGGCCACGGCGGCGGAACCTCAGCTGCTCGGCCACGATCTCGCGGCCGCGGCCGTGGACGGCGCCTTTGACGTCTGTGTCGTCACGGCCATCGGCGAACGCGCCGCCGCTCACGCGCGATACCTCTGCCGGCGGCTCACCTTGCAGGGCTGGCATGGTCCCATCGCCGTCTTCGTGACGCCAGGCGAATCACTCACGGCAACCGACATGGAACGCCTGGCCGCGGTCGGTGCGGCCGAAGTGATCAAGTCCCACGCGGAGTTGGCGCTCAAATTGGCAGCACTGACGGAGCGAGCGCGGATCGAACGCGAACTTCCGGCTACTGACGGTAAGCGGGAGCAAGCATCCGCCGCGGCGAAGTAGCAAGGCCGAGAACTCAGTCTGGCGAAGTCACCACAATCTCGCGCAGTTCAAGCTCCGGCGCGGCGCGCTGCGTCGAGCCAGCCATTTGAACGACGTCGTCGCTCACCACGCCCGCCGCGCGATCTTCGTCGCTCAACGCGCGGTCTTCGCGCGCAGCGAAGGGCGGACTCCGCCCACGCGGTTCCCGCAGGCGATGCACGAAGAACGCTCCGGCTGCGTGTTGCTTGGGCAGCAATTCGAAGCTGAAAATGCTGCGATCATAGACGTGGATCGCGACATCGAACTGCGGCAGATCTTCGTAACCGAAAGAAACTGCTGCGCATGCCGCGTCTGGCTGAAGTCTTCGATCGTCTGCAGGCTGCAAATCGTAGCGTTGAAAAAGGCCAACCATAGCGCGATAAACAGCTCGTCCAAAAACAATTGCCGATTGCCATGCTGGCCGTCACGCAGCTTGCGCACCTGCTTCTCCAGCATGCGCACGTACTTGCCCCCCATGACCGAACTCGGCCACTCCGGCAACTCAGCCGCCGCATCACGTTTGGACCTACGCTTCGTACCCATCAACTGCGTAATTTGCGTAAGCCGAGAGGATGGCGCAAGGCCAATTCAACGTAAAAACCACGGACAGTATTGGGACAAACCGCCAGTGGCACCCTACATCAAACTTTTTGAAGAGATATTTAGTTACGGCGCTTTCGGCTTGATGATCGGTTGCCGGCCGATTGAACGGTAGAACTGCGCGACCGCTTCCGGCGTTGGCAGGTCCAGGACAAAACCGTCGGGAAAGAAGACCGTCGATGGGCCCGCGGAACCGACGTCGGCGAAGCCGTCGTGAGCGCCGTGCAGAACGCGGGGCTGGTCCATCATTTGATTCACGGCGGTGGCAACCCGTTCGTTCTCCGGACCGCTCCAGTTTAGCAGTGTCTCGCCGCGATCGGTCGCCAGCACGATGTTGCGGCCGCGCGCCGTGGGATCGATCACGCCCAGCAGGTCGTAATCTCCGACGAGCGGCTTGAGGGACCTGCCGTCGATCACTTGACCCGTCTCCAACGGCCAATCCGTACGAGCAGGCAGTTTCAACGCTTGTCCACTCGCGTTGCGAGCGATGCCGTCGGCGTCGACGACATAGTAGTTGAACGTCCGCGCCGCTTGCTTTTCGGCGGCGTTAGCCGTGGTAACGATACCGGTGGTTTTGCTGGTATGGGCTTTGATCGTGATCGGTTTGCCGGGGTAGCCCAGCTCGATCCATTTCGTGGACAGCGGATTGGTATTGCGCACCGCGATGATGCGATTCTGCAAGCGCGCCACTTGCTGGAAGATGCGGTAGTGCGCCGGAGTCATGCCACCGTACTTGGCGGCCGCGAGTCCGGCGATTCCGGCCCGTGCCGACGGCGCGGCAGCCTTCGCCCCCTTCATCAACAAGGCGCTGAACACGGCCACGCCAACCGTGGCGACGAAATTGGCGAGCAGCGCCGCCGCCGCGTCGAGGTCCTGGCTGGTTTTCGCGCTGGCGGTCAGCGAGATCGCGTTGCAGAAATCCATGCCGGCGGAGATTACCTGGTAACCCAGGAATATCGCACCGCCAGCGAGCATCAACGCGTCGACCACGAAGCCGACGCCGAAGTAATGCGAGCCCGCCCAGACGGCCAACGTGCCGGCCATAATCAGCAACGCCGTGGGCGACAACATCGCCTGGAACTCCTCTTGAATCTCCCCGGGCAGCAAGGGCGCGGTGCGGCGGAGGACTTCGCGAAACCGGTCGTCGAGCGACATCGTCGCCACGTTCACGGCGGCGCCGGGCTGTGCGGTTTGCGGAGGAAGCGGGGTCATCGTGCCGTCCAAACGACAAATGCCTGCGGCCGGTGCTGCCATGGCGGGATCTCCCATTGATTTACCAACTAACGATCACGGCCGTCCACCGGCGAAGGGGAACGCGGCCTGCGATCCGATAGGGAGATTACGGCGCCGGCCGGAAGGGCTTACAGAAAAAGCGAGATACGACCATCAGGCACGAAAGCCCGTTGCCGGCTGATTACCTGAGTCGTAACTGCTTTGGCCTCCGCGTACTATTTGCCGCGGAACAGTTCCTTCAATTTCCGCGTTCGCTGCTCGGTCCATTCGGGCGGATCGGTGACCGCTACCCAGGCGTCGATGTAACTCGAGGGCGCATAGTTGTGCCCATAGCCGTGAGGCACCGTGGTGGCCATCGGCAGGTCGAAGCCGAGTTGTAAGAAAGTCACGATGGGATACCAACTCAAGTAAGGCGACACGTCCGGTCCTCGTTCTCCGATCAACCAATCCGGCTTGTGATACAGCAGGTTGGGCGAAAAGAATGACATCGGATCGCTGGCATGCTGGATGTAAACAAACCGCATGGGTCCCCAGCGCGAACCGCCGTTGTCGATCGAACTTTCCCGGCCGGTGAACCGCAAAATCGAACCGTCGCGAAATCGTGGCAGCCACATCGGCGAGTCGGCGTTGCGCGCGGCCGTGGCGTGCGACCAATGCGTATTGGGAAACGGCGGTCCGCTCCAGACGCCGCCCTGGACTGGATCTTCAAACACGGTCAACAAGTCGGCGCTGGCGGCGGAGCCCAGCGAACCGAGGCTGAGTCCGTGCAAGTAAAGCTTGGGACGCTCGGCGCGCGGCAACTTCGTCCAATGCGCGTAAACCGCATCGAACAGGGCCTTGGCCGATTCCCGCGAGCGCTCCGGATCGACGAGGATCGTCAGCCAACTTGGCAGATAAGAGTACTGCATACTGACAATGGCGGTGTCCCCGCCGTGCAGATACTCCAAGGTGTCGACCGCGCCGGGGTCAAGCCAACCGGTGCCGGTGGGCGTGGCGACGACCAGCAGCGAGCGATCGAATCCGCCAGCCCGCACCAGTTCCTGCAGTGCCAGTTCCGCACGTTCTTCCTCGGTTTCGCGCGAAGCCAGTCCCACGTAAACGCGCAGTGGGCGCATGGCTGTTGCGCCACGGAACTCGCTGATCTGCTCTCGCGTCGGTCCGGCGGCGATGAACTCCTTGCCATACCGCCCGACGGTGTCCCAAGCCACGAGCGACTCCGCGCTGCCGGACGCGCTCGGCTCGGTCGGTTGCGCAACGCCTTCGTCAATGATTTGGTCCATGCTCAAGAACACTCGGTCGGCGGCGTCGAGCGCTAGACGAGCGATAACGTGGTTGGCAATCAAAACAAGCGCGGTGCCCAGCAGCACGGTGCTCAATACGTACGACACGCGCCGGGGAACGACGCGCGTGACCCGCCGATGCACAAACAGCCAGCAACGGAGTAACCCGCGCGCCGCGAAAACGAGCGCCACGCCCGTCGCCAGAGCGATACCGGCGACGCTCGACGGATAGGCGCTTTCGACCGGCTCCATTTCCATCAGCGCTCGAATCGAGTTTTGCCAAATCGTCGCGCGCCACAGAAACCAGACGGCCACCGCTGCGACGGTGACGGTGGTGATCCGCTTGCTCCACAGCTGTATCTGCGGGTCAGGCTGGCGGATTTCCAGATACGTCCAGAGCCAGACAAACAGCACGCCCAGGCCATAGCCGACCGCCAGCGCCAATCCCGAGAGAATTCCTTGCACAGCGAAATGCCGTGGCAAGAGTGAGGGGCTCAGCGACGCCGCGAAGCAGAGTGCGCCGCTCGCCAGGCCGATGAAGGAGAAGGTCTTCCACGTCTCACTGACCGCCATAGGGATGCGCATGCCGCGAACTCCGGATTCGATCCGCACAAAGGTGCGATCGAATTATCTTCGCGGCCGGAGCGGCGTTTGGCAACGGCGCGGCGCATGCCCGAATGGTCGATGAACTACGACTGAGGAGTGCAAAGCTTGCACTCCTCAGCATGGTTCCTGGCACGTTACGATTGCGCTCAGGCCAGGTCGAAGAGCATGACTTCGGCGTTGCTGTGCGCTGTGATCGTCAGTTCGCGTTCTTCGCTCAGCGCCGCGGCGTCGCCAGCCGTGAGCACCGCTCCGTTCACCGTGATGTCGCCGCGCAGGACCTGCAGCCAGGCGTGGCGTTCCACGTTCAGCGGATGGCGGAGTTGCTGGTGTCCGTCCAGCGACGCCAGGTAAATCCGCGCGTCCGCATGGATCAGCAGGGAACCCTCCGCGCCGTCGCGCGACGCGACCAAACGCAGCCGGTTGTGCCGTTCCGATTCGTCGAAGCGCTTTTGCTCGTAGCTCGGTTCGAGTCCCTTGCGTTCCGGGAAGAGCCAGATCTGATACAGGTGGACCGGCTCGTCCGCGGACGGGTTGAACTCGCTGTGCGTGATGCCGGTGCCGGCCGTCATGCGTTGGAATTCGCCCGGGCGGAGGACTTCGCCGTTGCCCATCGAGTCGCGGTGTTCGAGTGCGCCCGAGAGGACGTAGGTGACGATCTCCATGTTGTCGTGCGGATGCGTGCCGAAGCCCTGGCCGGGTTGCACCACGTCCTCGTTCATCACTCGCAGCGCCCGGAAGTGGACGTGCTTCGGGTCGCGATACGAGGCGAACGAGAAAGTGTGGTACGAATCAAGCCAGCCATGATTCACGTGGCCGCGTTCGTGGGACTTGCGCACGGTGAGCATCGGACCGTCCTCCTTACTAGGCGTCGCTTAACGGGTTTACTAGCACTGTCTTGGATGAACCCGCGACGCGCGAGGTTTCAGGGCAGGAGAGGAGGGGGACGATGAGACTAACGGCGATCGCATTTGGCGCGGTAGAACGCCGGCGGCGTAAGTGGTTTATTGGAGGTAAGGAGGTGGCGGGGGTTTTTCCGGGGGTTCACCACGGAGGCACGGAGGGCACGGAGAGGGGGAGGAGGAGAGGAGGAAAGGAGTAAAGGAGTAAAGGAGGAAAGGAGTAAAGGAGTAAAGGAGTAAAGGAGTAAAGGAGTAAAGGAGTAAAGGAGTAAAGGAGTAAAGGAGTAAAGGAGTAAAGGAGTAAAGGAGTAAAGGAGGAAAGGAGGAAAGGCGAAGTGAAGGTAGTTTTGGGTTCGCGGAGGTTGGACCGGTCCGGTCGGGCTTCTTGCTCGACTTTTTTTTCCGCGGACGGCGGCGCGCTGTTTAGAGCGCCGACGAACCGAGTGCGACCGAAAGGTTGTGCGCACGCAGCGGTCATGGTGTTGAGCTGGCGGGGATGGGCTGTGCGAGCGCGCAGCGGTCGGCGGGGCGTGACGCACGCTGCTTGCGCTGCGTGAGCAACTTCGTGCTTGCGGAGGCGGGCCCTTCGAGTCTTGAAGACCGCCGCAAGTGGACGGAGCGCCGGAGCGCTCGCGGAAGTTTGCCCAGGCACGTGCGTCGCGCTGGATCGCTGATGCATGCGCGACCGACAAACCTCGATGCCCACCACGGACTCGCCCCAGAGAGGCTGCAAAGCCAGGCGGCCTTTCGTGTACTTGTCGCGGGATTGATTTTCGCGCGGGGCGCGGCTGATTTCAAGTGCGCGATGGGGATTCACCACGGAGGCACGGAGGGCACGGAGATGGCAGATAGGGCCAAACGCATGTTGTGGCATGGTCTCCCGACCATGCCACGGTGCGATTGTTGACGCGTCGAGAGTTGGACACCTTCGGTCGGGGCGGTGGGCCCGGGGGGG
>JALHLM010000110.1 GCA_022844585.1 Pirellulales bacterium
CGGAGCGCGCGGGGATAGACGTTTTTTCGCGGTGCGCTCCGGGCGCTAACGCTTCCGGCTCTATGGCGTGAGGTGAGCCAGCGATGCGGCTTACGTTCCTTCGGCCAAGCGCGGCCCAATTTCTTGCTCTTCGCCGAGCACTTTAGCTTCGATCACCTTGCGCAGCAATTCCGCCAGCGAATCCGCCTGCAGCTTGCTGAACACCGCGTGACGGCGAGCTTCCACGGTGCGCAAGCCGATCCCTAACTCGTGGGCGATCGCCTTGTTCTGTTGGCCGCGCACGATGCGCCGCAGCACTTCCAATTCCTCGTCCAGCAGTGAAGCGACACAACGCCGCACTTCGGCGGCGCGAATGCGACTCGTGTATACCTCGGTGTCGAGCTTCAGCGCGCGTTCAATGCATTGCCAAAGCTCCTGATCCCGGCACGGTTTTTCCAGCACGGTGACGGCGCCCAATTCCATCGCTTGCACCGCCAACGGCACGCTCGCGTAAGCCGTGATCAAAATCACCGGCATTCGGCCTCCTTCGTGGTTGAGTGCGCGGATCATATCCATGCCCGACGCGCCGAGCATGCGGTGATCGGTAATCAAGCACCCATGCGCGTTGCGATCGAATTTCGCCAGAAATTCCTCGGCGGATTCGAAGCAAGCGGCGCGATATCCGTGCGATTCGACTAGCGCGCTTACCGACTCGCGCGCGGCCGCTTCGTCGTCGACGACAAACACCACCGGGGCGTTAAGATTCATGACCAGGTTCTCCAACTAAAGGTAAGGTAACATGAAATGTCGATCCCACGCCCACATTGCGCGTGATCCAGATGCGTCCGCCATGCGCGGACACGATGTTGCGGCTGATCGCCAGTCCCAACCCGAGTCCGTCCGGCTTGGTTGTGAAGAACGGATCGAACACGCGCTCCAAATCCTCCACGGGCACGCCGGCGCCGCGATCCATAATCGAGATATGTGCTTCGCCATGCTCGCGAGACAGTCCCGCGAGCAGGTTGCGATCCGCAACCTGGCACTGCTCCATCGAGTCGACGGCGTTTTGCAACAAGTTCACCAGCACTTGCTCGATTTGCAGGCGATCGACGCTGGCCGCGAGCGGTTCGTCCGACAGCGCCGCTTGCACGCGAATCCGCGCGGCCTTCGACATCGGCTCGACGAATCGTAGGCTGTCGCGCAGCACGGCGTTCAAGTCGTGCGGTTCCCGAATCTGCTGTCCTTTGCCGACGAATTCCCGCAATCGCCGCACGATTCCCGCCGCGCGATCGGCTTGCTCGGTGATGCGGGCCAGCCATTGGCACACGGTGTCGGCGCGTGGCGAATTGTCGTCGCGCAGTAATTGCAGACTTGCCGCGGCGAAATTGGAGATCGCGTAGAGCGGTTGATTCACCTCATGGGCGATGCCGGCCAGCATACCGCCGCTGACGGTCAATCGCGAGGCGTGCGCCAACTGCGCATCGCGCATCCGCAGCATCTCCGCGTCGCAGCGTTCTTCGGTCACGTCCCGCGCGATGACGATCGCGCTTTCGATGGCCTCGTGCACGACGATGGGGCCGAACCGGCAGTCGTAGACTCGCTCGGCGCCGTCCAGCCGATGCACGCGAATCTCTGTTCGCGTCGTCTCGCGTTCGATGAACACTTTCGAGAGCGCCGCTTGCAATCGCCGCGTATCTTCCGAGATGACCCAGGCCGTGGCGTGCGTCTCGCTCAACATGCAGCCGTCGCCGCGGATGTTGAATTGGTTGGCATAAGTAATGCGGCCGTGCTTGTCGAGCTTGGCGATCAGATCGGGCGCATAGCGCATCACCGACCGCAAACTCGCCTCGCTTTGCGCCAGCGCTTGCTCCGCGAGGCGACGATTCGTCACGTCGAACAAGAGTCCGATCGTGTGGGTTACCTTGCCGGCCGCGTCGCGCTGAAACACCGCTGCACGATTGTGCACCCAGCGCCAGGAACCGTCGCGATGCAACATCCGGTGTTCCACGTCGAACACCTCGTCGTCGTCCGCAGTTACCAACCGAACCAGCAATCCGGCGACCGTTTCACGCTCGGCCGGATGCAGCCAACGGTCGCGCAACGACTCGCCGGGAATTAAGAACTCGGTGGCGTCGATACCGAGCAGTTCTTCCGCCCGGCCGTTGACATAGACGGCGCGATCCGCTGCCAAGTCCCAGACGAAGGTTACGGCCGGCGACGTCTGAATGATATGTGTCAGGAGTTGACGCTGTTCGGCGAGCGCTTCGGAAGCCAGGCGTCGATCCGTGACGTCGACGGTGGAGTCCAGCGTCTGATGCAAACCGCCGTCCGGTAGCCGTTTGAAGATCGTGCTGCGCGTCGCGACCCAGCGGTGCGTGCCGTCCCGGCGCAGTACGCGATACTCCATCTCGCCGATGACCTCGTCGCCCTGTTGCGCCAGCCAGGCAATATGATTCGCCACGTGCTCAACGTCATTCGGATGCACGATCCGCGATTGCAGATCGCCATGCATCGACATCATTTCGGCGGCGCTGTAGCCAAGCAATTCTTCCACGCGCGAGTTGACGTAAGCCATGCGCTGCGCGACGTGGTCATAGATGAAGACCACGGCGGGCGACGTATCGGCGATCAATCGAAACAGCTCCGACTGCTCGGCGAGTCGCTGCTGGGCCTCCTTGGTCTCATTGACATCGATCGCCGCGCCCACGGCCGTAATCGGCACGCCATTGGGATCGCGATCGAATGGCGCGGCACGCAGGTGCATCCATCGCCAGCCGCCGTCGCGATTGCGGCAGCGGATGGTGAGCATGGTCAGTTCTTCGTTTTTGGTCTGGCCCAGCGTTGCCAAAGCCGCTCTCGTGGCTGTCACCTCGTCGGGGTGCACGAGAAACTCAATGATCTCTCCGCCGACTTCCAGCAATTCCTCGGCGGAGAATCCCAGCATGGGGACCAGACTTTCGGTCACATAGAGCAATCGACTTTGCCGCAGATCAATGATAAACGTGATCGCCGGCGATGTGTCTTGAACCCGCTCCAGCAACTTTTGTCGCGTTTGGAGCGTGGAATCCAACTCCTTCAGTCGCGTGATGTCGCTGCTGATGAACAGCGCCGCCCTCACTTCGCCTTGCTGGTCGCGGACCGGCACGCCGCGGCCCAGCCACCAGCGGCCGTCCAGCGTTTGCACTTCATAGGGTTCGGGGGTCTGGCCACGAAACACGGCTTCCAGCAGGTGACCGTGTTGCTGCTTTGACGCCTCGGTGACATAGTCCAGGCAATTGCTGCCGATGACGCGCGCGCGTTCATACTCCGGCAGCGTGCGATTGGTCCAGCGGATCAGGCCTTGGCGATCGACCGCCACGATATTGTCCGGCAGATTCTCCGCGATCGTGCGCCAAAGGTCCGAGAGTTCGGTACCGGGGATTTCCGGGTCGAAAGCAGTCGGCGATGTGGCGGATTCAGGCACGATTAGCTGGCGACTGGCTGCTAACGATTGGAGGGAACGATCGTGGCGGAACGAATGGAACAACGTGACGACATCACGATCCGCCACTCATCAGTGTCGCATTCCCGGATCCGCCGAGCCGGTTGCGACTGCAATCCGCGATGTTGATCGCCTAAACTGATTGGATGCCGCGCTACGTCGTCCTACGCCATCATCTGCCCGAGCATGCGTCGCGACCGTCGCATTGGGACCTGATGTTCGATCTGGGCGACCCCACATTACCAACGTGGGCCCTGGAACGTCCGCCGGACGACGAACTCGAACAAACGGCGATCCGCCTGGCCGACCACCGTCTCGCGTACCTGACCTATGAAGGTCCGCTAACATCCGATCGCGGTCGCGTCGAAGGCTGGGATCGCGGCATATGCAGCGTTGTATCGCTTTCGCCGAGCAGTTGGCAACTCCACTTACAGGGGGAGCGCCTATCAGGTGCGGTTTCGTTGATGCGTTCTGCGCCCGATTCCACGGAATGGGCGTATTCTTTCATTGCCACGAAGCCGACGCGCGGTGCGTGAATCGCATTAACAACGTCTCAGGTCGGAAAGGCCACTCGCTTTGTGGCAGATATGCGAGACCATCGCTCAAACTTAGTGCGCGCCGTCAGAGACTTAACGAGCATTGCCGGATCGCGGTTTCGTTCGACCTTCCAACACGATCCGATCCTTCTCGATGCTTACGTGCACGAGCTCGATTGCCGGCGCGTCCGCGTCCGAAGGAACAATGGTCAACAGAGCGACGGGGAATCCGTCTTCCTCAGTCCATTGAACCGATTGGTCGAGTTGCGACGCGATGGTCGTCAAGGGTTCGATGATGGATCCCAGCGGCAATGGCACGGCGCCCCCGCGGAGTTGAAGGAAGCGAATCGCCAACGTATTCTCGTCCCGCACCTCGGCGTCGAACGCCACATTCACATACGTCGTGACCAGGCCTCGGTACTCAAAGGCGATCTGCCCGCGTTGCTCCTCGAAATCGACGCGCGGCGCGCCGACCGTTTCATCGGCCAGCTCCGGATGGTTGTTCGGCAGGTCGAAGGCCAGCCAACCATTCAGCTCATCCTCGCTGAATTCCGCCCGCCAATCTCCCGGTCGCTGCGCTTGGCTGACCGTGGCCGTCATATTGGCCAGACAGGCATCGCTGGCGGCCTGCTGGCCCGCCGCTGACTGAGCTAACTCTTCACGGTAGAAGTCCGGCGCTTGCCGCAGCAACATCCGCAACACCAGCACCAAGGCGATCATCGCCAACGCGCCGCCGATGAGCACCTTCTGCCAGCGCGGCGTCGCCGGCGGCGGTATAGCGCGCAATTTGGGCATCAGGGTCTTTCCGGCACATGAGCGAAGCTAGCTGATCTGTCCTCGCAAATAGTGTACGGCCGCCTCCATCACGAGGCGAGTCGACTTTGAACCACCGATCAGGCCAGAACATCCCGCCGCGTTGTTCGCACTACGCAAATGGACGTTGGTTCTTCGACCACAGGCCAATCGCTATTTCGCCTTCAGCGCCGCTTCCAGGCCTGGGACGTCGTTAGCGCCGTCTGGGACGGTGATCGTGGCGCCGTCGAAGGCTTTGCCAATGGGCTCGTAGCGGCCGCCGAGGTGTTCGGCGAGGAAGGCTTCGGCCACGGCGTAGAACGACATGCGGTTTTCCGGCCGGGCGAAGCCGTGGCCTTCGTCGGGATAGAGGACGTAAGTCACCGGAATCTGCTTTGCCTTCATCGCGGCGACGATCTGGTCCGCTTCGGCTTGCTTGACGCGCGGGTCGTTCGCGCCTTGCGCGATCAGGAGCGGTTTTTTGATCTTCTCGACAAAGTTGAGCGGCGAGCGTTCTTCGAGCAGCTTTTGACCTTCTTCGCTCGACGGATCGCCCATCAGCTCATGCATGATCGGCATCATGGGCATCCAGTACTCGGGCACGGAAGCCAGCAGCGTTTTCAAGTTCGAGGGGCCGACGATATCGACGCCGCAGTTGAACACGTCGGGCGTAAACGTCAGGCCGACCAGCGTCGCGTAGCCGCCGTAGCTGCCGCCCATGATGGCGATTTTTTCGGGATCGGCGATCTTTTCGTTCTTCGCCCATTCGACGGCGTCGAGCAGGTCGTCGTGCATTTTGGCGGCCCATTCCTTGGCGCTGGCGTTGATGAACTTCTTGCCGAAGCCGGTCGAGCCGCGGAAGTTCACGTTCAATACCGCGTAACCGCGGTTGGCCCAAAGCTGCGCGTCGGGGTTGAAGCCCCATTCGTCGCGCGCCCAGGGGCCGCCGTGGACGTCGAGGATCATCGGGACCGGCTTCGATGGACGCCCGTCGCCGTCTTCGTCCGAGCCGGGGGGCAGGGTCAAGTAGCTGACCAGGTCCAGGCCGTCGCGCGCCTTGATGATTACGTCGTGCATGTGGACCAAGGGCAAGCCCTTCAGGTCATCACGGTTGGCGAACAAGAAGTTCGCTTTCTTCCCCGCGCGATCATAGTAGTAGTACAGCACCGGGCCGTCGTCGGTGAGATAGGCCACGGTCCAATGCTGGTCGTCGAGCGTGCGGCTGGTGATCTGGAATTCGCCGTCATGCACGGTTTTCAAATAGTCGAAGTCCGGTTGCACGCTCGGATCGAGAATCTTCCATTCCTCGCGCGCGTAGGTGAAGGCGACCGCTTCAATGGTTTTTTCGGTGGGATGCGAGATCACGCCGCTTAAGTCCGCGCGGGGGTCTTCCGCCACGACGGTCTGCGCGCCGGTGGTTAAATCAATCGCCGTCAGCGCGCCGGTGTCGCGGTCGCGGCTTTCGATGAAATACAGGATGTTGCCGGACTTGTCGAAGCCAGCGGGACTAGAGGTCATCGCGTCCTGCATGGGGATCACGAGATAGTCGTCCCACCCTTGTGCGTCGTTTGGCTTGAGCAACTTCTTCCCTTCCGGGCTGTACTGCATGCCGAACCGCACGCGATAATCGTCGTCGATCACGAAGCCGGCCAGGCCGGGGTTTTCCTGGAGCAGCGTGCGCTCGCCGGTTTCGATGTTCACGCGATAGACGTCGTGAAGTTCCTTGTTGCGATCATTGAGGCCGATCAACACCTCGTTCGGGAACTTTTCACTGACGCCTTCGATTTGGGCGTTCACCTCCTCGATCGGCGTGAGATCTTTGGTTTCGCCGGACTCCAAGTTCACGCTGTAGACATGCCAGTTTTCGTCGCCGTCCTGATCCTGCGTGTAGAGCAGGTGCTTCGACGTGTACGACCAGAAGTAGCCGCGGATGCCGCGCTTCGTGTCGTTGGTGACCGCTTTCGCCGCCGAGGGATCGCCGATCGGGCCGACCCAAACGTTAAGGACGTTGTTCACCGGCGCCAGAAAGCTCAGCTTCGACCCGTCCGGGCTGATCCGGGCCGCCGCGCGTTGAGGGTTGCCAAACAGCGTTTCACGCGCAATCAGCGGGATACCGGGCATCGTATCGTTCATGGGCGTCTGGGGAGCGGCGGGCGTGGTCGTGGAATTGGATTCGCTGCTGGCGGCAGTGGGCTTGGGTTCAGCGACCGCGGCATCGGCCGGCACGGGCGCCGGCAATTCTTCGGCGACTTCAACCGTCTTGGCCTCGGGGCCGGGCGTCGCGGGGGGCGCGCCGCAGCCGGTGAATCCGAGGAAGCAACTTGCAATCACCAGCGTCCATTGCCAAGTCGGGCGTGCCATGGAATTCTCCTCCGTAATGAATTCGCGCGGGATGCGATGCGTTGTATCGTTCGGGCGGCGACCGGCCAAGTTCTTGGCCAGGATAGCGAATTGGAAGCCGTCCGGGTAGAGCCGGAAGCGTCAGCGCCTGGAGTGCATTGCGATCGACGCTGGTCGCCGGTGCGCTCCGGGCGCTCACGCTTCCGGCTCTAGAATCCTGTTTCTCTACGCAGGCTTACGCGGCTCGAAGGCCAGCGGTTGTTCGGCGCGGGGGTCGATGATGTGGAGCGTGGTGCGACCTAGCAGAAGATCCTTGAGCACTTCGCCGACGACGCCCGCACGCCAGCCCTGTGTGAGGAGCGGGGGTTCGGCGGTTTCGCCGAGATCGCCGAGATGGAATGAAACCAGGTCGCGGACGTCATTGGCAGTACCGACCAGGCTCGGCGCGACTTGCGCTTGCCGGCAAATGCTGCCGAGCGCCGACGAGAGCAACTGCGTGACCATCGTCTGCTGCGGGTTCGTCTCCGTGCGGACGATGTCCGGGCAATCGCTTTCCGGCAAATGCAGGGCGCGTTCGATGCAAGCGGTGAGTTTTGGTAGTGCGTACTTGAGGTCGCCCCGTTCCAGCCCGCGGACGGCGCGAATCTTGTTGGGATCGGCGAGCTCGCGCTTGGCAAGTTCGACGATCAGGTCGTCCCGCAGTACGCGGCGCGCGGGGCAGTCGCGGCGTTCGGCCTCTTCCTCGCGCCAGCGCCAGATTTCGCGCACAATCGCCAATCTTCGGCGACTGAGGCCGGAACTGCCGGACACGCGGCGCCAGCGTTCCTTGCCGCGCGAGGCTTCGATCTCGGCCAGCCAACTCGCGGTTTCGGTGTGAAGCCAGTCCAGCCGGCCGAGGCTTTCCAGCTTGCCGAGAATCAGGTCGCGCAACGCGGCCAGATGTTCCACGTCGCTGAGCGCGTAGGCGACTTGTTGCGCGGTCAGCGGGCGGCGGCGCCAATCGGTCCGCGTTTCCGCCTTGTTAATCCGCTTGCCAAGGAGCCGCGATGCCAGCGTTCCATAGCCGGCCGGGAACTCGACGCCCATCAACCCGGCAGCGAGCTGCACGTCGATCAGGTTGTGTGGCGGACGTCCTGTGGCGGAAAGCGAGAAAACAATTTCTTCACGCCCTGCGTGGACGATCGTTTGATGTCCGGGGGCGACGACGGCGTCCCAGAACGGGCGCATGTCGTCGATCGACAGCGGGTCGATCACGGCCGTCAGGCCCGGGATGGCAACCTGAACCAGGCAAAGTTGCGTGCGGTAGCTGTGTTCGGAAACGAACTCCGTATCGAAGGCGATCCAGTCGGCGGAGCGCAGCCGTTCGCAGAAGTTGGCCAGCTCGGACTGCGTGCCAATGGTGATAAACGACATGCGTGGCGGCACACTCGCGGGGAGCGCCGGACGCTCAGGCTGTCACCACTGCCGGCAAAGCTAGGCCAACGCCGCGGCCCACGCGATGCTTAAATGAAAAGCCAGGTCATCACGGCCAGAATAGGAAGCAGTACGCCCAAACTATAAAGCATATAGCCGAAAAAGCTAGGCATCGCCACGCCTGACTGCTCGGCGATGGCCTTGACCATGAAGTTCGGCCCGTTGCCGATGTAGGTCATCGCGCCCATCATCACCGCGCCCAGACTGATCGCGGCGAGAATCCGTTCGTCGATCCGGCCGTCCGGCAGTTCGAAGACCGGATCGCCTTCCAGCGGCGGAATGGTTTTTCCGGCTTCCAGAAAGACGACGTAGGTGGGGGCGTTATCCAGTACGCTGGAGAGCGTTCCCGTGGCCCAAAAGAAGCGATGCGGGGTGTTGACGCCGAGTTTTTCGCCTTGCTCGTGCAGGATCTGCAGCGCTGGCTGCATGCAGATGAAGATGCCGACGAACAGGACGGCCACTTCGACGATCGCTCCATAGCTGAATTGATTGGCTTTTCGAATGGGATGCGAACCGAACGCGAGCGACGCTGCCACCAGGCCCAATTGTACGGCTTCGCGGAGATAGACCGGCGGATGCCAGTCCGTGCCCGGCAAGGCTTTGCTGGGATCCAGGAACGCCACGCTGGCGACGACGCCGAAGAGCAACAGGGCGTTCGGGATCATCCCGGAGAATTTGAGTTTACGGACGCGCGTTTCGTCCAAACGGACATCGGCGGCGGACTCGCGCGGGTACGCGTAGAAGCGATCCCACAGAAAGTAAATGGCGACCAGGCAAGAGTTCACAAACAGCCATTCCTGCCAGAGCCGCGCGGTCCAGAGGAAATCCACGCCGCGCAGGTAGCCCAGGAACAACGGCGGGTCGCCCAAAGGCGTCAATAACCCGCCGCAATTGCAGACGGCGAAGATAAAGAACACCACGGTGTGAGCGACTTTTTTGCGCTCGCGGTTGGTTTCCAGTAACGGACGGACGAGAAGCATCGCCGCGCCGGTGGTGCCGATGAAGCTTGCCAGCACTGCCCCGGACGCGATGAAGGCCGCGTTGGTGGCCGGATGGGCCGGGAGGTCGCCGGAAATGCGAATGCCGCCGCAGATCGTGTAGAGGCTAAACAGCAGCACGATGAACGGGATGTATTCCGCCAGGATGGCGTGTTCCAGCGTTAGTCCGACCGCCGAAGTGCCTCCGCGCGCGAGGTAATAGCCGAGCGTGGCCAGCGCCAGCCCGGCGGCGACGTAGAACCGGTGCAGGTTGCTTTCCCACCAATGCGCGGCGGCCGTAACGAGCGGCAGCACGGCAATGCAGCCGAGCAGCAGCACAAAGGGTAACACGGCGAACACGTGGGGCGCGGCGTGTTCTTCGTGGGCCGACTCATGCTGAGCCGGCTGGAAGTACCCGGCCGTCGCCGGCAGAAACAGGGCCACGGCATAAATCGCCACCACGGCGATCAGGGCGAAAAGAACCGGCTTTTCCGAGGGCGTATCAGCGTGTTCGGTGTCCGTCATGCGATTCCTGGCAGGTCCCGTGGCAAATGGGTGAAACGTGATGACACGAATCGCCGCCTGAACGCCGTGTTGAGGGCCTAGTCTAATCGACCGCTCGCCGGCTTGTAAGACGGCGGGACTTTCGCGCCGCGCCGCCCGAATGCTAGATTGCGGGCTATGCGTGAAGTCTGGCTGGAAAACAATCCGCGAATGTTGCAGGCCGCGGCGCTGTTGGCGCTGGTGTTCTTACTTGTCGGGGGCGGCGCGCTGCTGCGATATTGGTCGGCGGACTCGCCCGTGGGTCGCGTGGCCGGAATTAGTCTTCTCTCCGGAGCGATTCTCGGCGGATTGCTGATTGCGGCGATGTGGCGAATTCCTCGCCTGGCGTTCGATGGACGCCACCTCTTGGCTTACGTGCAAGGTACGACGCCCATCCGCGTGCCGATTGAAATCGTCGAGTGCTTTTTGATGGGCCAGGGACCGGCGTTGCTGCCCGGCGAGAAGCATGCCCGGACGGAAACGACGACGCTGGTAATCAAGCTCTCCGATCGGGCGGAGGAATGGTCGCACCACGCGGTGGACTATCGCCTGGCCGCTTGGTGCGACAGTTACATCACGATCCGCGGCACCTGGACGGAACCGTTGAACCTCGCGGTCGTGCGCCGGTTGAATGAGCGACTCCTCGAAGCACAGCGAAAACTGCCGCAGCAGATGGCGTCATGACGCGATTGCTGGTCAGCGTGCGCAGCGCCGCCGAGGCACGGATCGCGCTTGAATGCGGCGTCGATCTGATCGACGTGAAGGAGCCCAACCGCGGCGCGCTCGGGGCCTCCGATCCGTCCGTTTGGCGCGAGGTCTTGGACGAAGTTGCCGGACGGGCACCTGTTAGTTGTGCGCTGGGGGAACTTGGAGTCGACACCGCGGCGAGGGCAGCGGCAATTCCCAACGGCGTGCGCTATGCAAAGGTCGGCTTGTCCGGAGCGGCCGATCGGCCAGATTGGGAACGCGCCTGGCGGGAGAGCGTGGGACGTCGCCCCGCGGGATGTGGTGTGGTGGCTGTCGTCTACGCCGACGCGACGACGGCGAGAGCGCCGGTGCCAGGCCGCGTCTTGGCGGCCGCGATCGAGCATTCCTGCACGGCGATTCTGGTCGACACGTACCACAAATCAACCGGGGACGTGTTCGCGCATTGGCAACCCGCGGAGCTGGCGGAGTTCTTGTCCCAGGTAAAGGCGGCGGGGCTACTCACGGTCGTCGGCGGCGGGTTGACGTGGAATTCGTTAGAAATCGCGCTCGAACTGCCGGCCGACTTTATCGCGGTACGAGGGTTGGCGTGTGGTGCGGGGCGCACCAGCGGACTCGACGCGGCTTCCTGCCGTCAGCTCACGGCCAGGGTGCGCGAGATTCGAGAAATTTCGGAACGCCGTTGAATCCGGAATCCAGCGGCGTCCGTAGTTTTCTTTTGACATGGTCTCGCGCCACTACAACAATGGCGCTCAGGCCAGTCGCTGATTCCAGGTTGACCAGCAAGGTGCAGTGATGCCCTCAAATTGCATGCGGCGAATGATTGTTTGGGCGGCGTTTGCAGCGGCGATCTGTGCTTTCGCGACGGACATCCAAGCGGCATTTCACCGTTGGGCCTTCACTGAGGCCTTCTCCAACGAAGACGGTAGCGTTCAGTTCATCGAGATGCGTACACCGTTTAACGGCGAAGATCTCATGGCCGGGCATCCCCTGAAATCGAACGGCCAGACGTTTACGGCGCCAAATAATCTGCCGAGCAACTTGACTGGCAATAAGAGTTTCATTTTCGGCACGGCGGCTTACGCGGCATTACCGGGCGCGGTGACGCCCGACTACCTCATTCCGCCGAATTTCTTCAACCCAGCCGGAGATACGCTGAACTGGGCGAATTTCTCCGCGACGATGACGATTGGCGCCGGCCAACTTCCGTTGGACGGCGTGCTTTCGCTCTTGAAGGACGGCACGACAGCCTCCAACTCGCCGACCAACTTCGCCGGCGCCATCGGACACATCGATCTTCGCGCGCCGGTCCCCGGCGACACCAATAACGATCGCCTGGTGAACGTTGTCGACCTGAACAACGTCCGCAACAACTTCGGCGCGGCCAGTGTCGATATCCTGGGCGACACGAACAACGACGACAAAGTCGACATCGCGGACCTGAACGCGGTCCGGAATAATTTCGGTTCGGGGACGGCGAGTCCCGTGCCGGAGCCGGCGAGCGTCGCACTCGCTTTGGTAGGCGCCATCGCAACGCTAGTCCGCGCGCGAAACCGCCGTGCGGGACGTTGACGACACTTAGCCCGACGCGCCAGCGAGGGAGAGCGGACGTTGGGGTCGACCGAGATGAAAATCTCCGTGACGTCGCCAACACGCAACTGAGAGTTTCGTCTCGATCGACATTGCCGAGTCAATTCCCCTCGCTGGCGCTACGGGCTAGTGTTAGATAATCGACTATTTCGGACTGCCGAGAGCCGACGTGAAGCCGCTACTCACCGAAACCGAATTGCTGTCGGGCGTCGCGCGATTGGCCGCTGAGATTAGGTCCAGCTACCGTGGACGCCCGTTGACGATGATCGGCGTCATGACCGGCAGCGTGGCGTTTCTGGCGGATTTGATGCGACGGGTCGAATTGCCGCTCCGCGTCGGCGTGATTCAAGCCCGCAGCTACCGCGGCGGTGACACCCGACCCGGCGAATTGGTGATCCACAGCGAGCTCGTGCCCGAAGTTCAGGACCGCGACGTGCTGCTGGTCGACGATATTTTCGATACCGGCCGCACTTTGACCGCCCTGGTCGAACGCATTTCCGAACTCGGCGCGCGGAGCGTGCGTAGCTGCGTATTGCTCAGCAAGCCGGCGCGGGTGGAAGTAACGTATCGACCGGAGTTCGTCGGCTTCGAGATTCCGGATCGCTTCGTCGTGGGCTACGGCATGGACTACCTCGACGCCTACCGCAACCTGCCGTACGTGGCAGAGCTTGAAGACGTGGACTTGCACAGGGACCAGCGCCCGTGACGCCACCGCGGTTGGTGATGATCTCGCGGCGGTTCTGGCCCTTGGTCGGCGGCGCGGAGACTGTCGTGGCCAACCTCGCGGCCGAGTTCCAACGTCAAGGTTCGCCTTGCACCGTGCTGACGGCGCAATGGGAACCCAGTTGGCCGCGCGAAATCATGCATCACGGCGTGCGCGTGGTCCGCATCCCGCAACCGAGCCTGCGATTCTACGGCACCTGGCGCTACCAGCGGGGCCTGGCGCAA
>JALHLM010000111.1 GCA_022844585.1 Pirellulales bacterium
TTCGATAGGCGGGCCCCGGAATGGATTCCAGTGGACCGTTGCGCATGATGCGACCCAAACGGATGCTGTCGCGCTTCGTCGCGCTCTTAGTTATTCTTGCGGCCAGTTCGCCGTGCGCTGGGTATGCGCCGCCTGATGAAGCACCCGCGCCGCCGGGACATGAGCAAGTTGAGCCAGCCGACGCGCATCGCCCGCGCGCCCTGCGCCCGCTCAGCAATTCGCGACGTCAACACGACGGCGCGGCGAACCCGGCCGACGCGTTGACGTCTGGCGATGCACTCCAATCCGGCATGCCGGATCTCAAGACTGTCGCGGCGAGCTTGAGTCTTGTGCTCGGGCTGTTCCTCACCGCCGCCTGGCTGCTGAAGCGTAGTCTGCCCAAGAGCGCCGGCATGTTGCCGAGCGACGTCGTACAAGTGCTGGGGCGTACGCAATTGGCCGGAAAACAATTCGCCCATCTGGTGCGCTGCGGCAACAAGCTGCTGCTCGTGCACATCACGCCGGGCGGCGCCGAGACCCTGACCGAAATCACCGAGCCGCTCGAAGTGGATCGCCTGCTCGGCATTTGCGCGCAGCAGAATCCCAACAGCGCTACGGCCGCCTTCCGCGACGTATTCCAACAATTCGGCAAGGAGCGATCGCGTGCTTGATCGCCAAAATGGATCGACCGTCGATACGGCCACCGACGAAGATGCGGCGCGAGATCGCATCGCGCCGCGCGAACGTGCCGAAGACTCCGCGTTGAACACCGAGACATCGCACCAGCACGTGCTGGTGCTACAGCGCAAGATGCCGCGAGGCGCGTTGCGCTGGTTGTTGATGCCGGCGCTGTTGTTCGGTTTACTGACCTTACCGGCGATCGCCCAGCAGCCAATCACAGCCAACGCACCGCAGTCGATTGGCGGCCCCGTGGCGGGCGGCTTACTTGGCGGGCCGGAGAATTGGACCAGCCCCGAGGGGGTTTCCGGCACGCTGCAAGTGATGCTGTTGCTGACGGTGCTGAGCATCGCCCCGGCGCTGTTGCTGATGACCACGTCGTTCGTGCGGATCGTCGTTGTGCTAGGACTTTTGCGCCAGGCTCTCGGCACCGGCCAATTGCCGCCCAGCCAGGTGATCACGGCGATGACGCTGTTCATGACCTTTCTGATCATGATGCCGGTCTGGGATCGCGTACGCACCGAGGCGATCACGCCGTACACGAATCACGAAATCTCGCTCGATGAAGCGGAAGAGCGCGGGCTGCGGCCCATTCGGGAATTCATGGAAGCCCAAATCGAGCGGACCGGCAACACCGACGACATCTATCTCTTCCTGGAATACATCCCGCCGCCCGCGGACGCGGTATTGCCGCAGGGCTATGAAAAGCTGGAAGACGTGCCGCTGGACATGCTGTACAAGACCTACGACGACGTGCCGCTCCGCGCGCTGCTGCCGGCGTTCATGCTCAGCGAGTTGAAGACGTCGTTCCTGATCGGCTTCCAGATCTACCTGCCGTTTCTGGTACTCGACATGGTCGTCTCCAGCGTAATGATCTCGATGGGCATGTTCATGTTGCCCCCAGTGTTGATCTCGCTCCCGTTCAAGCTCCTCCTGTTCGTCCTGGTCGACGGCTGGCGACTGATCGTCGGCATGCTGCTGGAAAGCTTTCAACCCTACACGTGACGAAAGCCACGAGAAGCCACCTCAGCCTTCAAAGTTCAGATAGTGGGGTGCCACTGGCGGCTGGCCCGCCAGTGCGAAGAGGTCGGTGATAGCCAAGTCAACTCCATCACTGGCGGACAAGCCGCCAGTGGCACCCAATCTGATGTCGTCCGTCACTGAAAACTGAACACTGAAAACTTCAAACTACGATGGACCCCTCCTCCGCCACCGATCTCGCTCGCGAAGCCGTAATGATCGGCCTGTACGTCAGCGCGCCGATCCTGATTGTTGGCCTCCTGGTCGGCCTGCTCATCGGGCTACTGCAAGCCTTGACGCAGATTCAGGAACAAACCGTGGCGTTCGTCCCCAAACTGATCGCCATGATCGCCGCGATGACCCTGGCAATGCCCTGGATGATTTCGTTGATGATGGATTATGTCAGAAACTTGTTCGAGGGAATTCCCGGGGCGCTTGGGTAGAGTTTGAAGTTTTCAGTGTTCAGTTTTCAGTGGGGACAGGGGACAGCGGCACGTACGAAGCCAAGAGCAGCTTGCTTCACCTACTTACTACTTCACCTACTCCACCTACTTACTACTCCACCTACTCTCCCCTCCCCCGTGTCCCCCACCTTCGCTCAACTCGGCGTAACGCTCGACCAGTTTCTGGCGTTTGTCGTGGTGTTGACGCGGATGAGCGGACTAATGCTGGCGGCGCCGGTGTTTGGGTCGCGCGAGGTGCCGGCGCAGATTCGCGCGCTGCTGGCCTTCACATTGAGCCTGGTGATCTTGCCCACGCAGTGGACGGCGCTCGTAACAGCGCCGAGCTCGCTGATCGATCTGTCGCTGTTGATCGGCGGTGAGTTGTTGATCGGCTACACGCTCGGCCTGGGTGTGATGACGATGTTCGCTGGAGTGCAGATCGGCGGGCAGATCGTCTCACAGACGGGCGGCATCTCGGCGGCCGACATTTTCAATCCCGGCTTTGACATGAGCGTGCCGATCATCTCGCAGTTCTACTACATGTTCGCGATGGCGGTGTTCCTGCTCATCGGCGGGCATCAGCAAGTCGTCGCGGCGCTGCTCGATACGTTTCAATCGATTCCACCCGGCGCGGCGACCGTGACCGATTCCGTCGTCGACTCGGTCGTCCGATTGATCATGCAGAGTTTTTCGTTGGGCGTGCGCACCGCGGCCCCGGCCACGACGGCGCTCCTGCTGGCGACGCTGGTTCTCGGACTGGTCGGCCGCACATTGCCGCAACTCAACCTGATGGCCCTCGGCTTCGGCATCAACGCCGTGGTGATGTTCATCCTCCTCGCCCTCGGCATGAGCGCCCTGGCCTGGCTCGTAGAAAACGAACTGCCGGAAGTGATGGAAGTCGTCTACGACGCGCTACGAGGAATGGGCGATGGATGAATGATGTATGCCGCTGAAAACTGAACACTGAAAGCTGAAAACTACGCATGGACGCCGAAGGCGATAAGTCGCAGGAAGCAACTCAGCATCGCCGCCAGCAGGCACGCGAGGAGGGGCAGGTTCCGCGCAGCCAGGATCTGGGGTCCGCGGTGTTGCTGGTCGGCGGACTGTGGGTGTTATTTTCGCTTAGCGGCGGATTGGTCACGTATTTCGCCGATTACTCGCAACGCCAGTTCGGCGGCGCCGCGTGGCTGACGGCCGATTCCGGGTTCTTGCTTGAAACCTGGATCGGCGAGTTGAGTCCGCTGGCCCGAGCGCTGCTGCCACTGTTGGCGGCCGGGATGGTGATCAGCATTGTCACCAGTTTGTTTCAGGGGGGTATTCTGTTCCTGCCGGACAAGTTGATGCCGGACTTCAGCCGCGTCGATCCGCTGCAGGGCTTTCGCCGGCTGTTTTCGATGGCCAGCGTGGTGCGGTTGGTGTTTGGCATCTTCAAGGTGATCATCGTCGCAGCCGTGGCGTATTGGAGTCTCCAGGGGCGCTACGAAGACTTGTTGCTGATGGCGTTCCTGACATTGCCGCAGATTGGCGCGCTGCTGTTCGACATCCTGTTCTGGACATCGATGAAGATCGCCGCGGCGCTGTTGATGCTGGCCGTGGCCGACTACGCCTATCAGTATTGGAAGTACGAACAAGACCTGATGATGACCAACCAGGAAGTCCGCGAGGAGATGAAGAATCTGCAAGGCGATCCGCAGATTCTTTCCCGGCGCCGCGCGGCGCAACGGCAGTTGGTATTGAACCGTCTCGCCAAGACCGTGCCGAAGGCCGACGTGGTCGTCACGAACCCGACCGAGTTGGCCGTGGCATTGCGCTACGACGATCAGACGATGCTCGCGCCGGTCGTCGTCGCGAAAGGCGCCGGCATCCTCGCGCAGCGCATTCGCAAACTCGCGCTGGAACACGGCATTCCGATCATCGAGAAAAAGCCGCTCGCGCAGGCGCTCTACAAAGACGTCGAGGTCAACCACCCGATTCCCGACAAGCTCTACGCCGCGGTGGCGGAGATTCTGGCGTACGTCTATCAACTCAAAGGCAAGCCGCTGCCAAAGGCGCCGACGCCGCAGTCGTAGAATGCTCTCTTGGAGCCAGAAGCGTCAGCGCCTGGAGCGCGCCGCAAAACGACGTCGTCTCCAGTGCGCTCCGGGCGCTGACGCTTCCGGCTCTATTTCAGCGATCGTCAACCTCTTTGCCGCAGCGCCTCGTAGAACAGCACCGCTGCCGTGGCGGAGACATTCAAGCTATCGGCGCGGCCGCGCATCGGGAGTCGGATGGGAATCACGTCGTCGGCCAGCCACGCGTCGCTGAGCCCAGCCGCTTCGCTGCCGAGGACGATTGCCGACGGTCGCGCAAAATCGACGGCAGTGTAGTCCAGAGCGCCGTCCACGCGCGCGGCGTAGATGTTCAGTTTGTTGCGCCGCAACCAGGCGAGGGCCTCGGCGCTAGTGGCCGTCGCGGTCGGCACGGAGAAGATGGTACCAAGGCTCGCGCGGATGGTGTTCGGATTGAACAGATCGGTCCCACCATCGGCAATCACCAGCGCCGAGACGCCAACCGCGTCCGCGCTCCGCAACACCGCCCCAACATTGCCGGGCTTTTCTACGCCCTCTAAGACCGCGACCAACGGGCAGGTCGGCAACGACAGCTTTTCCAACGAAGGCGTCCAGCTCGCGACCACGGCGACGATGCCGTCTTCGCGCTCGCCATAGCTCAGCTTTTCAAACACCGCGGGCGTCACTCCAAACAGCGTGCCGCCGTGCTGTCGCAGCAACTGCAGCGCTGCCTGGGCGTCTGGCCCCTCCGCAAGCGTCGGACAAACAAAGGTCTCCTCGGGGCGGACGCCAGCTTCCACTGCACGCCGCAGTTCCCTGGCGCCGTGAATCGAGAACCGCCCCTGCTGCCGGCGCGCGCGGCGATCCTGCAGCTTCGCCGCCAATTTGACCCGCGGATTTTGCAAGCTGGTGATGAGTTCCATCGGAGCAATTAGAGGTCGACGGTCGTACGACGGTCCATCATAGCAGCCGAAGGTGGTTTGGGTAAAAGGCGGCACCTGGGGCGAGCCGTGGTCCGTCGCCGCGCCATGATCTCTCACGTTGCTGAGACTCTCGGGACGATGACGCTTATATCGGATTGCGCGCCTGCGGGAGAGTTTCCGGAAAGGGCGCGTACGACCGTCGTTGAGACCGCCAGAAGGGCCATTGATGACCGCCAGGATCGGACCATGGATCGCCGCCGCGGTGGTGGGCGCCGTCGCGCTCCTGGTCTGTCTGTGCCTCGCCGAATTCGTGCCCGTGGAATATCGCGCTTCCGGCCGGGTCCGAGTTCCCCGAGCGGCTTTGCGGTCGTTGGACGAATTCTGGCCGGACGCGTCGCGCGTGAATCGCTGGCTCGCGCAGCCCCTGCCAGTGCGACCGATCGTCGAGGCCAAGTTGACCGGTGACGACGACAATCCGCCGCAAATCGTCGTCGCGGCGCGCGGGCCAGACGCAGAGGCGGTGACCTTCGCCGTGAACGAAGTGCTCGACGCAGCCCAATTCGAGTTGCGAGGCGAAGGGTTGCGATTCACTGACGAGCGTCATCGCGCGCTGCTGACGTTGTTGCATCACGCCCGCGCCGAACGGGCCCGGGCGCAGCGCGATCTCGATGAACACGTCGCCCAGCGCTTGAAGGCACCGCCAGAAGCACCGCCCTCGGCGCCGGTAGTGATGGCACCGCAACCGGCAATCGCGCCGCCGGTTCAAGGTCCGGTCGTGGAGCGACGCAATCCGCTCTGGGACGATCTCGCCCGGCAAGTCGGCGAGTTGGAAGGACGTCGCGCCGGTTTGCTGCTGACAATGACTCCGGCGCATCCGGTGATTCGCGACTTGGATTGGCGACTGGCGCAGTTACGCGACCAGTTACATTCCAGCCCGGAATTCACCGGGGGCGCGAATTCGCCGATCGTCAATCAACTGCCTCCGGTTGTCGCGAACACGGAACAGGCCGCGCCTCCGGTCGCACCGCCAGTTGCCGCGCCCGCGCCATCGGACAGTGAAACGCTGCAGGAACTGCGCAAGCGGGTCGCGGCAGCGGATCGCCAGCTCGGCATCGCGGTGCAACAAGAGCGCGACGCCTGGCAGGAACTTTCCGCCTTGCGCGTCGAGCTACAAACCTGCGTCACCAGCGCCGTCATTCCGACCAAGCCGGATGAATTGACCGGTCGCGAGCAGATCCGTTGGGGCGGCGCTCTCCTAGCTCTATCACTGGCCGGCGCGACCTTCTGGCGCAAACAGCCCCGCCGCAAAGTCCTCCGCAGCACCGAAGAAGTCCGCCGCACCCTGGGCGTGCCGGTTCTCGGCAAGCTATCCACGCTGAGCCGGTAAACGGCGACGAGAGCAATTGAACCGCAGAGACGCTGAGACGCGGAGGATTTAACCGCGAAATACGCGAAATGGCGCGAAAAAGAAGCCTACAGAGTTGAGTTGGTGATAACAGCAGCGTCGCAATACGCTGACCTTTTCGCGCCATTTCTCGTATTTCGCGGTTAAATCTCCAACCCTCTGCGTCTCCGCGCCTCTGCGGTTCAATTGGCAAAGACGCTTAGGGGATCAGGAAGATCAGCCCGGTCACCGCGGCGCCTTCTACCAGTGCCGCATCCCAGCGGAGGGGTGGGCGGTGGATTTGGAACGGCGTGTAGCTGCCCGGGCGGGCGTGGCCGAGCGTGTAGATGCAGGTGCCTGGGCGATCGACCGCCATCTTGTAGGGCAGCAACGGTAGCGTGCTAAAGAAGTGCGCTCCAGAGACCGCCGGTTGCAACACGCCCAGCGAATAGCCGTAGCGCTCCAGGTTCACCTCCTCGAAGTACAACGGGCCGTGGCAGAACGCGGAGGCCTGCCAGTAGTAGCCGTAGCTCCAACCCGCGGCTTCGAGATTCGGTTGATCGGTATACTCGCCAGCCGCTTCCATGTACGGGGCGGCGACGTTCTCGGGGAAGCCTCCGGCCGGCGCGGCGGTGTCGAGCGTCACGGCGCCGATCGGTTTGAGGTCCCAAGCCTCGGCGGACGGGAGCGGGCGCGGCTCTGAGCCGGCCGGCAACTCTTCGACCGCGGCATCGTCGGCTTGTGCCGCCGATCGTGCGGGTGGAGTGGCCGATGACGGACCAAGTATGCGCAGCCGATTGGGCTCGCCGGCCGCGGCCATGCCCGACCAGGCGATGGCCAGCAGCATCATCTCCAACCGCAGCGACATCCAGCGCCGACCCGTGGCCATGCGAACCATCCTCCCTGACAACCAGCGCGCCGCGGTACAGGCGGCGCGTCGCGATCCATCGCTAGCGGAAGCACAAACGTTCCGCTTGGCATACGTGTTTTCGTCGTTGCATGGCGCAACGCATTGACCGACGGCGGCGCGGCCGTTCGACCGTTGCCTCGCGCCCGCACGGAATTGCAGGCTCAGGCGTTGCCACGCGCGCCGCCGGAATGACCGGACAACGGGGTCCTGCGGGCTTTACCGACCGCGCGGGGCATGTGTGAATGGTTATGCCGCGTGGCGAAACCGGAGGATCGACGACTGTGAGCGAAAGATGTCCACTCCAGGTTTTCACCACGGAGGACACGGAGAGCACGGAGGACGGAGCAGAGCGAGCGTGAGATGAGTCCGGACTACCAAGGCAATTTGAAGTACGTTTGAGTTGCACGAGTTTGGTGACACTGAGTGACCCACCTCTTTCCTCCCCCCTCCGTGTCCTCCGTGTTCTCCGTGGTGAATCCTCCCGGCAAAGCGCCGATGGCGCAAAGACGGCCGGGCGTAGCGAATATTTGACACTTTCCGCAAATCTTCGTGATAATGAATCTTCCGGGGCGCGACGGACGAAGCTTTCTGTTACGGGCTGCCGCGCACTGCTCGCATTGCGCGCGCTCCGGCAAACCTTGACGATTCTCCGGGAGGCAGAGCCCGTGCATTGGCGATCGTGGATCCGCGACGGCTGGCTCGGCACTCAATTGGGCCTCCGGAAGCGTCGCCCCCCGCGGGACGACGGCCGGATTCGCGGCTGGCGGGTGCGCCGGCTGGAAGAACGTCGCGTCCTGTCGGTAACGTCCGTCGAGGCCGGTCCCAATCAGGCCGGCGTCACCGAGGGGACGCAGGTCAACGTCAATGCGACGTTCGTCGACGACGACGTGCCGGGTAACAATCCGCACACCGCGACCATCGACTGGGGCGATGGCAGTACGGCGACGGCCGGCGTCGTCGACGAACCGAACGGCCCGAATGACGGTGAAGTGACTGGGTCGCACTTCTATGCGGACGATGGCATCTACACCGTGACGGTCACTGTGACCGGTGACGACAACACCTTCCAGACGGATACGTTCACCGTCACGGTGGTGAACGGGGCCCCCACGGTCACCGCGACGACCGATCAGACGGTCGACGAAGGAACGCCGATTTCAATCACCAACATCGGCACGTTCAGCGACCCCGGGTACGACACGCCGCCCGCCGGAGGCGCCGTGGACGAAACCTTCACCTTTACGATCGACTGGGGCGATGGCTCCACGGATAGCGCAGGCACAGCAACCATCGACACTCCCGGTAGCGGCGGAAGTCCCACACTGGGCTCCTTCGACGGCACGCATGAGTATGCCGACGACGGCGTCTATACCGTGACGATCACCGTCACGGACGACAATGGCGGAACCAACTCGGACACGTTCACCATCACGGTGAACAACGTCGCGCCCACGTTGACGGCGACGACGAATCGCACGACGGACGAGGGGACGCCGATCTCGATCACCAATATCGGCACCTTCACCGATCCTGGTTACGACACGCCGCCGGCCGGCGGCGCGGTAAATGAAACCTTCACGTTCACGATCGATTGGGGCGACGGTTCGACGGATAGCGCTGGCACGGCGACGATCGACACGGCGGGCGGCGTCGGCGTGCTAACGGCCGGTTCCTTCGACGGCAGCCACGAGTACGCCGACGACGGCGTTTACACCGTGACGCTGACGATCACGGACGACGACGGGGATTCCGATACGGCGACGTTCACGATCACGGTCAGTAACATCGCGCCGACGTTGACCGTCGCGACGGACCGCACGACGGATGAAGGGACGCCGGTTTCGATCCAGGATATCGGCACGTTCACCGATCCCGGCTACGACACGCCCCCGGCGGGCGGCGCGGTGAATGAGACGTTCACGTACACGATCGATTGGGGCGACGGTTCGACCGACAGCGCCGGCACGGCGACGATCGATACGGCGGGCGGCGTCGGCGTGCTGACACAAGGCTCCTTCGACGGCAGCCACGAGTATGCCGACGACGGCGTGTACACGGTTACGGTGACGATCACCGATGACGACGGCGATTCCGACACGGCGACCTTTACGATCACCGTGAACAACGTCGCGCCCACGCTGACGGCCACCACCGATCGGACGACCGACGAAGGGACGCAGATCTCGATCACGAACATCGGTACGTTTACCGATCCCGGCTACGACACGCCCCCGGCGGGTGGCGCGGTCAACGAGACGTTCACCTTCACGATCGACTGGGGCGATGGCTCGACCGACAGCGCCGGTACGGCCACGATCGACACGACGGGCGGCGTCGGCGTGTTGACTGCTGGCTCCTTCGACGGCAGCCACACGTACGCGGACAACGGCGTTTACACGGTCACGGTCACGATCACCGACGACGACGGCGGCACGGACTCGGCGACGTTCCAGATTACCGTGAACAACGTGGCGCCGACATTGACGGTGAGCAATCGCACGACCGACGAAGGCACGCAGGCGACGTTCACGAACATCGGGTCGTTCACCGACCCGGGTTTCAATAACCCGTCGAATCCGATTCCAGGCGGTGAGACGACCGAGACGTTCACCTACACCATTGACTGGGGCGACGGCACGGCTGGCGACGCTGGGTCCGCGACCATCGATACCGCCGGATCCGCGGGCACGCCGACCGCCGGCTCGTTCGACGGCAGCCACACCTATGCGGACAATGGTATCTATACCGTCACCGTGACCGTCTTCGACGACGACGGCGGCTCGCACCAGCGCACGTTCACGATCACTGTCGCCAACGTCGATCCGACATTGACCGTCGTCGGCAATCAAACCGGCACCGAAGACACACTGATTTCGATCACCAACATCGGTTCGTTCAACGACCCGGGCTTCGACAACCCCGCGAATCCGATCCCGGGCGGCGAGACAACGGAAACGTTCACGTTCGAGATCGATTGGGACGACGGCTCCGCGAATACCGTGGGATCGGCGACGATCGACACGGCGGGCGGAATCGGCGTATTGACCGCCGGCTCGTTCGATGCGTCGCACACCTACACGACGGGCGGCACCTTCACCGTTTCCGTGACGGTTTTCGACGACGACGGCGGTTCCGATACGCGCACGTTCCAGATCACCGTCGCGGGCATTCCGCCGGTGCTGGTGGTGATTGGCAATCAGAGCACCGACGAAGGAACGCAGATCGCGCTGAATCCCGTCGGCAGCTACACCAACGTCGACCCCAACGCGACGCATACCGCCACGATCGATTGGGGCGATGGCACCACGACGCCCGGCGTCATCGTCGAAGGGGGCGGCGCGGGCACGATCTCCGGCAGCCACACCTACGCCGACGACGGCATTTACACCGTCACCGTCACGGTCTTCGACAACGACAACGATTCCGACTCCGGGCAATTCACGATTACCGTCGGCAACGTTGCGCCCACGCTAACCGTGGTCGTGAATCAGGGTGCGAACGAAGGCGTGCAGGTCTCGATCGTCGACATCGGCACGTTTACCGATCCCGGCTTCGATACGCCCCCGGCGGGCGGCGCGGTCAACGAGACGTTCACCTACACGATCGATTGGGGCGACGGCACGACCAGCAGCAACGGTGCGGCGACGATCGATACGCCGGGCGCCGCGGGCACGCCAACCGCCGGCTCGTTCAATGGAACCCACACCTACGCCGACGATGGCGTGTATACGGTCACCGTCACGGTCACGGACGACGACGGTGGCTCACAACAACGCACGTTCACGATCACAGTCGCAAATGTCGCGCCGACAATGGTGGTGAGCGGTAATCAATCGGTCAACGAAGGAGCGTCGGTCAATCTGACGAACATCGGTTCGTTTACCGACCCCGGTTTCGACAATCCGTTGAATCCGTCGCCGGGCGAGCAAACCGAGACATTCAGCTTCACAGTTGATTGGGGCGACGGCACGGCCGGACTCGGCGGCACGCCGACGATCGACACCACCGGCGCCGCCGGGACGCCCACCGCGGGTTCGTTCGACGGCAGCCACGTGTATGCGGACGACGGCATTTATACCGTCACGGTGACCGTCTTCGACGACGACGGCGGCTTTCACCAGCAGACGTTCTCGATCACGGTCAACAACGTCGCGCCGACGATCAATACCACGCCTGGCGCGGGCAATGAAGGCGACGTGGTAACGGTTACGTTCACCGACCCCGGCTTCAACAACTTTGCGAATCCGAACGGCGAGTTTGAGGAAACGTTCAGCTACTCGATCGATTGGGGCGACGGGATCGCCGAAGCCGGAATTGTGTTCTCCAGCGTGCCGGGCGGGCCTGGCGTGCTGACGAGCGGACTGGTCGGACACATCTTCGCCGACAATGGCGTCTATCTCGTCACGGTACAAATCTTTGACGACGACGGCGGCGTCGACACGGAAGTGGTGCAAGTTACCGTGACGAACGTCGCGCCGACGTTGACCGTGGTCGGCGATCAAACTACGGACGAAGGAACGCCCATCATCATCGGCGATATCGGTTCCTTCACCGATCCTGGATTCGACAACGCTTCAAATCCCCTTCCCGGCGAGCAGGCGGAGTCGTTCACCTACTCGATCGATTGGGGCGACGGCTCCATCGACAGCGCCGGCGCCGCGCCGGACGCGAACGGTTCGCCGGGCGTCGCCAGTAGCGGTGTCTTCGGCGGGAGTCATGTTTACGCCGACAACGGCAATTTCACGGTCACCGTGACGATCATGGACGACGACGGCGGCATGCAACAGCGCACGTTCAATATCGTCGTCAACAACGTGGCGCCGGTCGTGACGAATCTGTTCCTGCAGGACATCGGCGCCGACGCCACCGGCAACCTGAACGGCGAATTCGCCGACCCCGGCGCGGACACCTGGACCATCACGATCGAATGGAGCGACGGACAACCCAACGACGTTTACCAGGTCTTGCCCGGCCAGCCTACGGTGTTTGCGGCCAGCCACCTTTTTGATGCGGCAGGCCTGGCCGATCCCGCGGCGCCGATTCCGATTCGCATCACGATCATGGACGACGACGGCGGCGTGGTCGTGCAGTTGGCGGAGTTTCAAGTTCCCGGTACCGGCCTGGTAAGCTCGCTAGGCATCGCGCCGCCGGCCGCGCCTTCACTGGTGGTGTTGACCCAGGCGAATCGCACCGACAGTGCGCCGCAATCTAATGCGGCGGCTTCGGCGACGGTACAAGCGACCGGCGAGAACGCGGCGGGCGGTGATACCGCGGGCGAAGAAGACGTTCGCGAGATCGTGCTGCGGATCATTCGCCCGGACGGCGACCTGGTCCGCGATGCGATCACCGGGCGCGTAAAGGAATTGCTGCTCACTGAAGCGCAGTTGAAAGACCTCCGCGATTTCTTCCGCGTCTGGCCGGACGGACACTATCGCATCGACCTCCGCGAAGGCAAAGCGGAGCGCCTGATCATCGAGGTGTACGTCCGCGAAGGCGAAATGGTCGACCCGGCCGACATCGAGGACTTAGACCAACCGGCCGGGGACGCACAAGAAGCGCCGCCCGATGCGGTGACGCCGGAGCAACCCGTCCGCGACGCCAGCCTGGACCGCGCTTGGGAAACCTGGCAACCGCGCGGACGCCGCGCGGGGACTCCGCCCGCGGAGGCAGGCGTTGATTCGAAACAAGACAATCACGACCGTACGACGTCGCTCGATTTGGCCGCCGCCGGTTTGGTCGGCATGGTCAGTCGCATTGACGCGGTGCCAGCCGTGAAACGTTTTTGGCATCGCCGCAGCATCCGCTCGTCGCGCCCCACGACGACGACACAGAAATCCCGCCCGTAAGCATCCCGTTCATCGATTGAGCCGGCGCACCACCGGCGAGGCCCTATGCTGTCCTGTCCACTTTGTTCTTCGACGCTGAGCGAGACGGTCTTCAACACCGGCATCTGTCCGGTGTGC
>JALHLM010000112.1 GCA_022844585.1 Pirellulales bacterium
AGCGATTGCTGCTCGAAGGAAGCGGTTGCCTGGAATCGATCGCCGTCAACATGTCAGTCGATGAGATTGGCGGTCTCGCGCGGCTCAAGTCCTGGCTCGCACTGCGGCGCGACGGCATGGGCGCACGGGCGCGCGAATTCGGCCTCGACCCGCCGCGCGGCATGCTGCTGTTGGGCGTGCAGGGTTGCGGTAAGAGCCTCTGCGCCAAGATGGTGGCCGCCGATTGGAAGTTGCCGCTGCTCAGGATGGACCCCGGCGTGCTCTATCAGAAATTCATCGGTGAAAGCGAAAGCCGGCTGCGCGAGGCGCTCATCCAGGCGGAGAAGACCGCGCCGGTCGTGCTCTGGATCGACGAAATCGAAAAGGCTTTCGCTTCGGCCGGCAGCGAATCGGCCGACGGCGGGCTCTCGCAACGGATGTTCGGCACGTTGCTGTCCTGGATGCAGGATCACCGCAGCCCGATTTTTCTCGTCGCCACGGCGAACAACATCTCCTCGCTGCCGCCGGAGCTGATGCGCAAAGGTCGCTTCGATGAGATCTTCTTCGTCGACGTGCCGGGGCCGGAATCGCGGCGGCAGATTCTGGAAGTGCATCTGGGCCGCCGCAAACGCAATCCGCGCAATTTCGCGCTGGACGAACTCGTGAAACTTACCGATGGTTTCAGCGGCGCGGAGTTGGAACAACTCATCGTGGCGGCGCTGTACCAGGCGTTCGGCGCGGAGGAGGAACTGAAAGACGCCCATCTGCGCATCGCCGCGACGAGCACGAAGCCGCTCTCGGTCGTGATGCGTGAACAGATTGTGTCATTGCGGAGTTGGGCCAATAACCGCTGCGTCCCGGCGGACTAGATTCACCACGGAGAGCACGGAGGACACGGAGGGGGAAAGTGAGTGCTTTTTTAACCGCGGAGGCGCTGAGACGCGGAGAGGGACCTAACCGCGAAAGACGCCAATTGACGCGAAAAGAATTCGGAGCGTGAAGTTACCCGCGCAAAACGAAGCGACTCACTTTCGTGTCTTTTCGCGTGTTTCGCGGTCCAATGGCTCTCTTTCCTCTGCGTCTCAGCGTCTCCGCGGTTCAATCTCAATTCTTCTCCGTGTCCTCCGTGCTCTCCGTGGTGAAAATCTGTCATGCATTCTCTTTTTCCACCGCCTCGCGTGCCGCCAGTACGTGCGAGAGCACCGATTGCATGCGGGATTCGTCGGCGAACGGCGATAGCACGTACGACTTGAGGGCCGAGATGGGTGCGCCGTAGTCGCTCTGGCGGTAGCAATCGGTCATCGAGATGACCACGCCGCGGCCTTCGATCGCTTCGGCCTGGACGTGTTCGAAGATGCGGCGGTTGTAGGCGTTGTGGGCGAGCAGTTGATCGCGGAATTTCGGGTCGCTCCGTTCCCGATCCTTGATCGTGAACGTGTTCACGCCGTGCGGATAGACGCGGAATAAAGTTACCGGGCCGACATTGTCGCCATTCAGCACTGTCACGTCCGGATGCGACTCGATCTTCTCGCGGAACACCTCGGCCATTTCCACCGCGTGTCCCAGCAGCGTGCGGAGGCCTTCCTTCCCGAGCAACAGCAAGTTGGCCAGCGCCGCCATCGGGCCGGTCGCCGAGCGGCTGGTTTCCAGCGTGAACATGCCGGGATGATATTCGCCCGATTGATACAAGTACGGCATCGAATCGCGCGCTCGGGCGACGTATTTGAAATCGTGGGCGTTCTTCACGAGCACCAGCGACGAGATATACGGCACGTACGCGGTTTTGTGAAAGTCGATGCCGATGGAATCCGCCAGCGGCAGGTGCTGAACGCGGTACTGCGCCGCGGCGAGCGAGCGCACCGTCCGGCCGCGGAAGCCAAGTTCGTTTTGCTCGTAATTGTAGTCGTTGAACACGCTCCACGCCCAACCGATGACGGCGTCGGCATGCACGTGCGGCCGGTAGTCGAGCTTGAACTCCTCGACCAGTTCGTCGCGCAGTTGCACAATGCCTTCCAGATCGTCGATCCCAAAGGCGTCGGTCGAGCCCATCGTGGCCACGATCGCGGCGATACGTTTGCCGGATTCAATTGCCTTCCGCGCGGCGACGGCCAGTTCTCCAAGCTTGATCGAGTTGTCCGGATGCGTCGCGATCCGCTGGACGCTCTCTTGGCCAATGCCCAGCCAGGCGGCCACGGTCTTGACGGCGTAGTGACTTTGATCGGAAGCAAGCACGACGACCGGTTCGCGCACGCCGTGCTGCAAGCAGTCCGGCAGGGCTTTTTCGAGGCCGATCTTCACGCCGTAGAGCAACGTGCCGGTGCCGCCGAAGGTGAACACGCCGCCGGATTTTTCCGCGTCGTACCCGAGCATCGCGGCGGTCATCGCCACGGCGCGGACTTCGGCCTCCGCGAGGCGGCGCGAGGATTCGTCGCTGCAAAGATTCGGATTGTAAATCGCCGGCAGCAATACGCCGATGATGCTGGCCAGCGACGGATACGGCACCACGTTGATCTGGCTGCGCGGGTGTCCCCAGATGAACATCCCTTCGAGATAGCTCACCAACTGCGGAATCACCTGCTCCAGCGGCTGCTGCCCGTCGGCGACCCGGGCCAAGCGCGCGGCATCGTAGTCGGGTTCCGCGGGTGACCCGAGAATCGGCGCGCGGGATTTCAACTCGTCGACCTGATTCAGCGCGCGGAGAATCGAAAACACCGCATAGGCGTCATGCACTGGGTCCGACACCGGCTGCGGGAATTCCCGCCGGATCTCGTCGAGCAGTTTGCGGTAGCGGGGCGCCATGTTTATGCTATGTCGTTGGGCGACGGAGTATTCAAATGACTAGCGAAGAAATATGGGACGAGAGCGCTTGGGAGGTAATCCGAGCTCAATCGGATGTCGCCGAGTTTGATTGGTACGCTTGTGACAGGAACGGCTTTGTGGCCGCGATCAACTCGTACGGCGTAGGACCTAGCCCGTCGCAAATTCGCTCGTCACGCGTGCTCTACAACCGCTTGTTTGACTTCGTCTGGAGCCTGCCTGTCGTAACCACGGCAATTCAAGTTGCTAACATTGGCGGCAAGGACTGGCTTGAATACGCGGAACGCGGGCTGTTTGCGTACGACAACGGCAATGTCCACGCGACAATTAAGCGAAACAACTACGAATTGATTGCAAAGCCAACGACTCCGAAGCTAATTACCGAGCTTCGGATTCCAAGCGACCTCAAAAATCTCATTGCCTATTTGGACCTCGATTTTCGTGAGTGTGAGTTGATTCCGTTTGACATGGTGCCGCCGTAACGGCCTCCGGCGAGTCTTCTTAGCAAATCCTGGCTTAGGACGTGGAGAGAAACTCCGCAATCGCCGCGTTCACGGCCGCCGGGCGTTCCATTGGCGCCATGTGACCGGCGCGGGGAATGATCACCAGCCGCGCGCCGGGCACACGTTCGGCGTCGGCTTTCATCATCTCGACCGTGGTGAGCGCGTCATGTTCGCCGCAGATCATTAGCGTGGGCGTGTGGATCGTTTTGAGCCAGTCGCCCATGTCGGGACGTTCGGCCATGCCGAGTTGAGCGCCGGCGATCGTCGCCGCGGGCGTGGCGAGGATCATGCGTTTCACTTCCTCAACGACGTCCAGGCGTTCGGTCATCGTCTCCGGCCCAAACAACTTCGTCGGCATCTGCTCGGCGACCATCGTGCTGCCGCGCTCCATCACCTGGGCGGCCATTTTGCGGCGCACCTCGGCCCCCATCGCGTTGTCCGCGCCGCTGCGGGTATCGCATTGAATGAGCAACCGCACGCGCTCTGGGAATTTTCGCAGGAACTGCCAGCCGACGTAGCCTCCCATCGAGAGCGCGCAGAACACGATCGGCACATGCACTTCCATCGCGTCGAGCATGTCGGCCAGATCGTCGGCGTGGGCTTCCATCGTGAGCGGACGCACGCCGTCGATGGTCGTCGCCTGCGAACCGGCCGCGGCGCTTTGCCCAAACCCGCGCAAATCCGGCGCGATCACGCGATGCGACTTGGCGAAATGATCGAGCTGCGCCCGCCACATGGTGTGATCGAGCGGGAAGCCATGGACGAACAAGATCGGCGCGCCTTGGCCGGCTTCGTAGACGTTCAGGGAACCGTTGGAGATGGAGACTTGTCGGAACATGTTTATCGTTTGCTTTGTGCTGCTTTATCAGGGAGTGAGTTCTTTTCTCGTGCATCGAACACGCGATCTCTCATCTTCTCAACGGACTGAGTACGGCGCGCATGTTCACGTGAGTCAAGAACAGACACAGTTAGCGCGGCCAACAGAGGCATCATCAAGAAACCAAGTATCGTCGCGTAGATTGTCGGTCCCGGCACTTGCCGAAACGCAAGATACCAAAAAAACAATCCGACCACTGCCACGATTCCGAAGAGGATGACCTCCCATGCGCCAAAATGACGGGCAAATGCCGAGCAGCAACCAGCCATCGCGGTTAACAACAGCACGGTCTTCAGGTGAAATGCCCAACCGTTCATGGCCGAAACTGATTGTTTCAATTGCAGCTAAACTACGATCCGCACCACCCATTGCGCCAATGCCAGCCCCAGCAAGACCCACAGGCCCCAGGTGAGCCAGCGCCAGTGCAATTCTTCCTGGCCTTGATCCAAGCGGCGTATCTGCCAAGCGCGGTACGGCACCTGGAAGAGGAACGCCAAGAATACCAGCGGGCTGACCGGATTGAAACGCAATGCCGCCGCCAGATCGCCGTGCGCGATGGAGACGAACGCGCGGGTCAGGCCGCAGCTTGGGCAATCGAGACCGGTCCAGGAGCGAAACCGGCAACTGGGCGGCAGGACGCTGTCGAACCCGCGGATGGCGACCTGCGTTGGACTGCGAACTTCGAGCGCGAACGCCAGCACGATCACGATGACGACGCCGACCAGAATCATTGAGTGATGCCAGCGGCGCGTGCGACGATATTGCAGCTCGATCGCCGCTTCGTCGGTCGCAATGTCAGGTTCGGCGGTGGACACGGGCGGCGAAAATCGCGTGCGACGTTGAACGAGTGAATCCATTCCATTCTACACCGGCGGGCGCTTACCGCTCCCAGTCGCGGGCTCGGGAAACCGCCTTTTGCCATTTAGCGAAGCGGGCCGTGCGGTCGGTTTCGCTCATTTTTGGCTGAAATTCGCGGTCCAACGCCCAGTTGCGCCGCACGTCGTCCAAGCCTTGCCAGTAGCCGACGGCCAGGCCGGCGAGATACGCGGCCCCGAGCGCCGTCGTTTCCGCCACGACCGGGCGGAGCACCGGTTTGTCGAGCAAATCTGCTTGGAACTGCAGGAGCCGCGCGTTGACGGTCGCCCCGCCGTCGACACGGAGCGATTGCAGTTTCACGCCGGCGTCGCGCTCCATGGCTTCGATCAACTCGCGCGACTGGAACGCCATCGACTCGACCGCCGCCCAGGCCAAATTGCCGGCCGTGGTGCCGCGCGTGATGCCGAAGATCGCGCCGCGGGCGAAGGGATCCCAATGCGGCGCGCCGAGCCCGACGAAGGCCGGCACGAAGTAAACGCCGCCTGAATCGCTCGCCGAGCTGAGCAGTTGTTCCACCTCGCTGGAGGACTTAATCAACCCGAGACCGTCGCGCAGCCATTGCACGACCGCGCCGGCGATGAACACCGAACCTTCGAGGCAATAGGTCACTTTGCCATCGAGCCCCCAACCGATCGTGGTGAGCAGCTGGTTCTGCGACGGCACCGGTTTGTCGCCCGTGTTCATCAGCAGGAAGCAACCGGTGCCATAGGTGTTCTTCGCCGTGCCCGGCTCGAAGCAGGCCTGGCCAAACGTGGCGGCTTGTTGATCGCCCGCGTCACCGGCGATGGGAATCGGCGCGCCGAACAGCGCTGCGTCAGTCTCGCCATAGACTTCGCTCGATGGCCGCACCTCGGGCAACATCGCCCGCGGCACGCCGAACAATTTGAGCAAATCGTCGTCCCAATCGAGCGTGTGAATGTTGAACAGCAAGGTCCGGCTGGCGTTGCTGTAATCGGTCACGTGCCGGCGGCCGCCGGTCATGCGCCAGATCAGATAGGTATCGACGGTGCCGAACAGCACTTCGCCCGACTCGCAACGCGCGCGGAGTCCAGCGTGCGCAGCGAGCATATAGGCGATCTTCGACGCGGAGAAATACGCGTCCAGCACCAGGCCGGATTTCTCGCGCACCAGCGGCTCGCAACCGTCGGACTTCAACCGCTCGCACAACGGCGCGCTGATGCGGCTTTGCCAGACGATGGCGTTGGCGACAGGTTTGCCGGTCGCCCGTTCCCAGAGGACCGTCGTCTCGCGCTGGTTGGTCACACCGATCGCGGCGATGTCGGCCGCCGTCGCGCCGGCCTCGGCGATCGCCTCGCGCGCCGTGGCTAGTTGCGATTCCCAGATTTCCTCGGGATCGTGCTCGACATGCCCCGGTGAGGGCAGGATCTGTCGAAACTCGCGCTGCCGCATCGCGCGAATTCGCCCATCGCGGCCGAAGACGATCGCGCGGCTCGACGTGGTGCCTTGATCCAGGGCCAGGATGTATTTTGACATGAGTGAGTCGCGCGATGTGCCGGGGCGGGTGGACACGGAGGACGTATGCTACCGTGACGAAACCGGCTCACGCAACATCCACGGCCACACATTATCGCCGCGATTTCGCATCTCGAAACGGCTTGCCGGCCGCGAACAGGTGGAGTTTGAGTTCCGCGCTCGCGAGCGAGCCTTCTGGCGTGCGTTGCAGCGCCCGTTCCTGCACCTGCCGGGCCTCGTCATAGTAGCCGGCGTTGGCGAGCGCCGCGGCGAGGGTTTCCAAGTAGCGGTGGTTCGACTTGCCATCCAATTCAATGGACCGCTTCGAGAGCTCGATCGCCAACGCTTCGTTGCGATAGCGCGGATCGGGACACGTTGACATCAACCAGGCCGCCGACTGGAACGCGCGGCCGTAGTTGGGATCGAGCTTCATCGCGCGGCGGAAATCGGCGGCCGCTTCGGTATAGCGTCCGCTATCGGCGAACGCGTTGCCGCGCTGCGTGTAGAGCGTGGCGTCGCGCGGTCGGAGCTTGATGGCGCGGGTGTAGTCAGTCACCGCGGCCGCGATATGGCCGAGGCGATACTTCGCGTGCCCGCGCCCGACCATGGCGCCCGCATGATCCGGTTCGAGCCGGAGCGCCTGCTCGTAGTCGTGCAGAGCCTCGCGAAAACGCCCCACGGCGTAATTGACTTCGCCGCGCTGGGCGAACGGCTCGGCGTCGCCCCGGCCGAGTTCGATCGCGCGATCCAAATCGACGAACGCCTCGTCCTGGCGGCCCAGGCGAGCCAGGCACTTACCGCGCGATCGCAGCGCCGACGCCGACTTGGGATCGAGCTGCAGGGCCGCGTCCAGATCGTCGAGCGCCTGCGTAAACTGTCCCGCGTCAATCAGCGCGGCGCCGCGCGCCTCCAGCGCCCAGATGCGCAGCTTGCGCTCGTAGCGAACTGTCGACGGCAGGTTGTTCCCTTGCGCCGCGGCTTGGTCGCACAGCGCCAGCACTTGCGTGAATTCGGCCTCGGTGCTGGCTTCTCGGCTCAGTTCAAAGGCACGGCGCAGGATGGACGCTGCCGGTGATTTTGTGGTCTGCGCGTGCAGAGTTCCGGGCAGCGTTCCGGGCAGCGTTCCGGGCAGCGTTCCGGGCAGCGTTGCGAGCAGGGATAGCGCCATGATACATCGCGCGAAGCGACGCAGATTCTGAGCAATTGGATATTCCACGCCTTCCTCCATGAATGGCGTTGACTACTTTTTCTTTACAAAACTACGCGTGCGGCTCCGTCATCCGCCACGGATCGAGCGCTTCCTTCAGCGTTTCCGCTGGCAGGATCTTTTGTTCTTCACACAACTCGCGGATCGTCTTGCCCGAAGCGAACGCTTCCTTGGCCAATGCCGCGGCCTTCTTGTAGCCAATGTGCGGGTTCAAGCTCGTGACCATCGACAGGCTCTTTTCGACCGAGGCATTGCAGGCCGCTTCGTTGGCTTCCGTGTCTTTCAGGCAGAGATCCACGAACGCCGAGCTCGCGCCGGCGAGCAGCGAGATGCTTTCCAGCGTCGTCGCGCCCATCACCGGCATCATGATGTTCAATTGAAACTGCCCGCCCGCGGCGCCGGAGACGGTGATCGTCTGATCGTTCCCCATCACCCGGGCGCAGACCTGCATCATGCTCTCGCACATCACCGGGTTCACTTTGCCCGGCATGATCGAACTGCCGGGCTGCAAATCAGGAAGCATGATTTCGTAGAACCCGCAACGCGGTCCGGAGCCGAGCCAGCGGATGTTGTTGGCGACGTTGAACAATGTGGTCGCGATGGTTTTCAACTGCCCGTGGCATTCGACGAGTCCGTCGCGTTGCGCGTTGCCTTCGAAATGATTGACCGCCTCGACGAACGGAGCGCCGCTCTCGGATTTGAGGGCCGCCGCGACGCGTTTGCCGAATTCCGGATGGGTGTTGATACCGCTCCCGACGGCCGTACCGCCAGCGGGCAATTCCAACACGCTGTCCAACGCCCGTTGCGCACGCTCGATCGACAACCGCAACTGCCGCGCGAAGCCGCCGAATTCCTGGCCCAGGCGCAATGGCGTCGCGTCCGCCAGGTGCGTGCGACCGATCTTGATGATCTTATCCCAGGCTTTGGCCTTGGACTCGAGCATGTCGGCGAATTGCGTCAACGCCGGCAGCAATCGGCCTTGGATCGCCATCGCGACAGCGGTGTGAATTGCCGTCGGGAACATGTCGTTCGTGCTTTGCCCCATGTTGACGTGATCATTCGGATCGATCGGCTTCTGCGCCGCCAAGCGATCGCCGCCGGAGAGTTCGATCGCGCGATTGCTGATCACCTCGTTGGCGTTCATGTTGCTCGACGTGCCCGAGCCGGTCTGATAGATGTCAATCGGGAATTGATCGTCGAACTTGCCATCGGCCACTTCGCGACAAGCCTTGAGAAGCGCTTCGACCTGCGCCGCGTTCAGCGGGTTCTTGCCGGATCCGGTCAGCTTGCCGAGATCGCGGTTGGCCACGCCCGCGGCCCATTTCACGAGGCCCAGGGCGTGAATCAATTCCTTGGGCAAGGGAGTGCCGGAGATGGGGAAATTCTCGACCGCCCGCATCGTCTGCGCGCCGTAGTACGCGGCGGCCGGGACGCGGACTTCGCCCATGGAATCGACTTCAATCCGGTATTCGCTCATGACGGACGTCTCAAATGTGGGTTGCGCGGAGGTGCATTTTGAGCTGCTACATATACTTATTCTGCCACTAGCCCGACGCGCAAGCGAGGGGGAGTTGACGTCGCGTCTCGGCGCGGTGATTCACTCAAGTTATGCGTCCTCTCCCCCTCGCTGGCGCTTCGGGTTGGTGTTCTACGCGGCATTCTTGTCCTGGCGGGTGAGCATTTCGGCGACTTCGGACGGCATCTGGAGTTTCAGCCCGCCTTCCACGCCGCGGATGTGGAGGTCGCGTTGCGGGAAGGCGATTTCGATTCCATGTTCGCGGAAACTCGCGGCGATTCTCGTATTGAGCGAATGCACGAGCGGCGCGTGCTGTTCACGGTTGGCGATGAACACGCGCAGCTCGAAGTTGAGCGCGCTCTCGCCCAGGCCGACCATCACTGCCATCGGCTCCGGGTCCTTCATCACCCAGGGATTCTCGCGCGCGGCCTGCATCAACAGGCGATGCGCCAGGTCCATATCCGCGTCATAGGCGATGTTCACCGGCAGGACGACGCGCGTGATCGGGTCGGTGAGCGTCCAGTTGACGATCTGTCCGGTGATGAAATCCTTGTTCGGCACGATCAGCTCGCGGCGGTCGCCGTCGCTGATCGTCGTGGCGCGGATTTGAATGCGCGACACGCAACCCGTCGTTTGGCCGACGGTCACGATATCTCCGACGCGCACCGGGCGCTCAAACAGAATGATCAAGCCGGAAACGAAGTTTCCGAAAATCTCCTGCAGACCGAAACCGAGACCAACGGAGATCGCGGCGACCAGCCATTGCACATGAACCCAGGCGATACCGATTGTCTTCAAAGTCCAGATGATGCCAATCACCGAGATCAGATAACTGGCGACGGTCTTGAAGGCGAATTTCGCACCGGATTCCACCGGCAGCCGCTGCAGAACGGTGAACTCCAACAGGCCCGGAAGATTCTTCGCGGCGATGATGGTCATCGACGCGATCAGCACCGCCAGGAGCAAGTCGGCGAGCGTCACCGAAATGCCATCGACGGCCGCGGTCGAAGTTGTCGTTGCAGGCTGTCCATTGGCGCTTGTCGCCGGCAACGTGGCGAGTGCGACCACGTCGCTGCTGGCCTGCCAGACTTCGATGTTGTTCAGCACGCGCAACGCCGGCAGCACGTCGATCCAAATCAACCAGATGCCAACGAGCGCCGCGGCGCCCACGGCGCTTTGCAGCAAGCGTCGCGCTTGCTGGCTGAGGAACGATAGGTCCAGCGTCGCTGGCGGTGCGGCAGGCAACTCACTCCCGGGACCAGGCGTGACTTCGAATTTCGCGGCCGCATTGGCGGCGCGGCGTTCCATTGCCTGACGAATCGCCAGCGCGCGACGGGCCACTTGCACCCAACGGACAAACACGGCGGTGAGGATCAAAAGCCCGACGATCAACCAGATCGTGGCTTCCAGACGCCAGGTCAACTGCAAGGCGGTGTAAAAGTATCCCCAGATGGCCAGAATCGCCAACACGATGGGCGCCCCGAAGCCAACGCCGTGCCAGAATCGCTGCAGGCGCGTGCTCCAACGCAACGGATTGCGCAGATACGTCTCCGCCAAGGCGCCACGCCGAGGACGGAGAATACGGTGCATAAACACCGCTAACGCGCCGAGGCCCATGAGATATGCGAGCCGCCCGAGCGAATTCTGCCGTGCGTCGAAGTCGCCGTACTCCATCGCACAAACGACGAACGCCGCCGGAAGCAGCACGACCATCAACCACCGCATATTGCGGGAAATAATCGACAGGCTGGTTTGCGGCCAGTTGAAATGCGCATCGGCCAGGCCATGCCGTCGACAGACCTGACGGAAGAACTCCATCGTCAGGAACAAGAGCGCCGTCAATCGCAACCCGGCCGAGCAACCGCGCTCGAAGTCACCGGCCAGCGGCGCATGTTCCAACCGGAACGACAGATACCACATCAATGCCGGCCACTGGATGGAAATCAACAAGGTCAGCGCCAGCGCCGCCAGCGTGGGTTTAAACGCGGTGACGTGGCTCTTGGCGACCAACTCGCCGGCGCTGCGCAAGCGACGTCGCAAGTTGCGGCCGAGGCGATAGGCGAGCGCGAACAAGACGAGCGCCGCGACGTTAAACGCCGGGTTTTGCCGAAGATCTTCCCGCATCGCGTTGAGCACGCCACGCCAATGCAGCGGGTCGAACAACCACTGCGCGGCTTCCCACGCGGCGGCCGCCGAAGCGGGACCGAGCGCATCCGCGGAGCGAATCCAGAGCACGCGTTCGTCGATGTACTCGCGAAACGCGCTGGTCTCGCTGACCAGCTTTTCTTCGAGCCCTTGTAGCTCCACGGTCTCGGCGAAGTACGAGTTGTTGTCGTTGATCAACGCGTCCAGCGTATCACGGCGCGAGACCAGCAACTCGCGCGCCGCGAACTGCAACGCGCCGAGCGAAAGTTCGTCGGCGTCGTTGCGCGCGTCGCGCAGGGCCTCAGTCACCTGGCCGTCGATGTCGGCGAGTTTGCCCCGCTCATCGCGCAGCGTCAATTGCTCCAGCGAAATGTTCCCGATCAGCGTCTGCCGCGCGCGAATCGCCGCCTCGTGTCCACGCAAATCCGGGAGCAATTCGCGCTGCTTGCGCAACACGGCGCCGTTGGCGTCGGTTAGGCCGACAAGTTCGACCTTCTTCTTGACGTCCGAATAGCTGCCTTCCAGTTCCTTGAGCGTCTGCTTGACCTTTGCCTGCGCCTGTTGCGTGGCTTCGATGCGGCTCACGACGCCGTCGGGACCCGTGCGTCGCTCCGCCCAGGACGCGTTTTGATCCGCCAGTTTCTTCATCGCGGGATGCGCCCGCGCCGCGTTCTCGCGGGCACTTTTGGCCTGGCGCTCGGCATCAAGTCGCCGCTCTTCATTCAAACGCGACTGGAGCGATTGCACTCGCTGTTCGGTCTGAGTTAGCAATCGCGCGGTGACATCTTGGCGCAGGGGCAGGATCGCCGCGGTGGTGTCATAGCGGCGCAACTCTTCGAGCAAGGCCGTCTGCTGCGCGCGGAGGCTTTGCGCGAGCGTTGCCAAAAATGTCTTGTTGGCGATCGCCAATTCCGGATGTGTTTCATCCGCTGGGGGCAGCGAGACGTCGCGCTCAGCCGTGGCCAACTGTGTGGCCAGCGCTTCGACCTGCTTGGATATCTCCACGCGTCGATCGGCCCGGCGCTGCGGTTCCGCGAGTTGATCGGCGAGCCGCGTCCGCAACTTCGCCAACTCGGCTTCGCGCGTGGTGAGTTGTTGCTCGATTTCCGCCAACGTGGCCGGCTCGGCCGTGATCGCCTCGCGCCCCGGGGCCGCCTGATCGACGGCCTGGCGTAGCTTTTGTTGTTCGTCGGGGGCAGTCGCAATTGCTTGCTGGTGCTCGGCGTAGCGGGCCTTTGCCGCGGCCGCAACGGCCAATTCTTCATCCGCGCGGCGATAGAGCTCGGTAACGCGCTGCCGCGTGACTTCGTCCAGCGTGGGCGTCGCGTCCGCCTCTTCTCGACGCGCTTGCACGACTTCCGTCGTGATTACTTCGGTTTCGGAAATCTCCGCAACGACTGGTTCCTGGGCGATGGCGCGGGGAGCGCCGAGCCCGATCGTCATCGCGACGAGCAATGCCCATTGGGGACAAAAGTGCGTGTTTCGGAGCAAACGGAACGTGAACATGCCCTGCTTTCGGTCGGTCTGACAACACCCTCTCCAGAATCGAGCATGGCTATAGGCTTCCCTAGAACACGCGTCAACGGCAGTTCAGCAACACCAGGAAGAATGGCGAAATCGGGAGTGCTGGAGATCCGCGCGAAAGCCTGCGGGTCGTATCGAATGTATTGGTTTTAGCGCTTTGGGCCGAAATATTTGGACTCTTCGATACAATCCGCCGATTACGCATCTTAAGAAGAAATGGCGCTTCCCGCGCGTCCGTTTCTTTCGTCAGGACCCAACGACCCACAGCGAGGTTTTGAACATGTCCACCCCATTCACCGCATGGCTGCGGAGGGCGAGTATGGCCCTCGCCTGTGGCATGGCGTCGCCGGCGCTTGCGGAAGCGCCCCAACCGTTTTATGCTCCGCAAAACCCCGCCCCGATTCCCACTTCCGCCGCCGTTG
>JALHLM010000113.1 GCA_022844585.1 Pirellulales bacterium
CTACCGACTCGCGGCCATAGTTGTAGATCTCGATCCAATCGGACGGTTGCCCGTCGGCGTCGCGAAGTCCGTTCTCGTTGGCCGCGAGGACTTCCGAAATCACCAGATTCGCCGCCAGCAGGTGGCGCGGTTCGCACGCCTCGAACTGCAGTTTTCTAGTCCGCCCACCTCGGTTTTCCGCCCGCATGTCGATCTCCGCCTGGAATCCCGCGACAAGAATCCTTCAGGCTAACTGGCCCGGACTCACGGTGTCAAACCAAAGATGCCCCGCCGCCCGCCTCATATTACTCCAACGCGAATGTTAGTGGATGATTTCTGTAACGTGAGCCAAACACTACCGTTTCGTTAGGGGATCAGTTATCCTGGACCGGCACACGCACTTCCGCCTTCGCCTGTCCCACGATTTCGGGCATCCGCTTGTTCAAGCTAAGTCCCACCAACACCAAGTTTTACGACTATTTCGACCGGGCCAGCGATGTGCTGGTCCGAGCTTCATCGCATTTTCTCGCGGCCATCGACGCCAGCTCCGATCCCAAGATGCTGGCCGAGGAAATGACCACGCTGGAACATCAGTGTGACGAGATTACGCACGAAGCCCTGAATCTGCTCCACAAGTCGTTCATCACTCCTCTGGAGCGGGGGGACATTCGCCGCCTGAGCATTTCGCTGGACGACGTGCTCGATTGCCTCGACGACGCCACGCGACGCATCGCTCTCTACGACCTGAATCCGGCCTCGCTACCCACGGTGCGCGGGCTGGCGCAGGTACTGGTGAAGACGACCAAGGCGGTGCAACAGGCGGTCCACGAGATCCGCTTCCTCCGCAAGAGCACGTCGATTCAGAACCACTGCATCGAGGTCCATCGTTGTGAGGATGAGGGAGACCGGATGTACCAGCTCGCCCTGGCGGGCTTGTTCGCTTCCGGAATGGAGCCGCTGGAAGTGGTCAAGTGGAAGGACATCATCGAGGACCTCGAAGACGCGATCGACGCCTGCCAGGACGTTTCCCTGGTCATTGAGGCGATCATCCTCGAACACTCGTAACCCACTCCGCACTTACTTTGCCAAATCGCGCGAGTGAGCGTCGCTTCTGCCGGTCGAGTACGGCGGACGGCTTCGCGGCGAAACCCACCGAGACGGGATGATACCCTATGCCGGACTGGCCCCTGCTGATTGTCTTGACGATTATCGCCGCGCTGGCGTTCGACTTTATCAATGGTTTTCACGACACGGCGAACGCCATCGCCACCGTCGTTTCGACGCGCGTCCTGTCGCCGCGCACCGCGATCCTGATGGCGTCGGTGTTGAACTTCGCCGGCGCATTGTTGACCACGGGCGTAGCGAAGACCGTGGCGAGCGGCCTGGTCGATGCAACGTCGATCAATTCCCTTGTCGTGCTCTCCGCAGTGATCGGCGCGATTATTTGGAATCTGATCACGTGGTACTACGGGATTCCCAGCAGTTCATCGCACGCGCTGTTCGGCGGCATTTGTGGCGCGGCGCTTGCCTTTGGCGGACCGGATATTGTGTTGTGGCGGGGCGTCGTGACCAAGGTGCTGATCCCGATCGTGGCCTCGCCGCTGGGCGGGTTTTTGATCGGCCTGGTGGTGATGAAGGCGATCTACATCCTGTTCGCGAACGCGCATCCCGGCGGCGTTGGCAATATCTTTCGTCACTTGCAGGTGTTTTCGGCCGGACTGATGGCGCTGAGTCACGGCAGCAACGATTCGCAGAAGAGCATGGGCATCATCACCATGGCGCTGGTCAGCCACAATCTACTGGTCAGCAGTGATCCGTCGAATCCCGAGGTGCCGCTGTGGGTGATTTTGTCGTGCGCCGTGATGATGGCGCTCGGCACGTCGATGGGCGGCTGGCGGATCATCAAGACAATGGGGCACCGGATCATCCGCCTGGAACCGGTCCACGGGTTCGCGGCCGAGACTTCGGCCAGCGCCGTGATCATGATGGCCGACTACTTCCACGCGCCGATCAGCACCACGCAGGTGATCTCCGGAAGCATCTTTGGAGTGGGCGCCTCAAAGCGGCTGTCCGCCGTGCGGTGGGGCGTGGCCGAACAGATGTTCGTCGCCTGGATGTTGACGCTCCCGGCGTCAGGCGGATTCGCCGCCGTGATCTACTACGCCCTGAACGCCCTGGGCGTGAAGTAGAGCGAGCCAAGGGCCCGTCTTACGGGCGATAGATCGTCCAACCGAGCAGCAACACTGCCACGGCCAGGGACGTCCCGATCGTGTACCACTCGACGAGCGCCAGGGGCGCTTTGTCCGCACGGTCCCGTTTCACCAACGCCATCGCAGTACCTCCGCACGATCCGGCCAAGTCGTCCACGATCACTCAAGCGTACCTTTTTCGCAGCCCGCAGATCCCTACTTATCATGCTCGGCGAACGGTTAAAACCCCATTTCTTTCATTATTCGGGAAAGTTATGGGCAAATCCGGCGTTCGCCAGCCTGCGCAATTCGCCAATCCAGCACGACCGGCGATTCTGACCTTCATCGACCGTCCGCCAGCGCCAGTTGAACGAAGCCGCCCGGTCTGGGCATAACCTTCGAAAAAAAGCACGTCAGGTCTCTGCCAGTCCGTAGCACGGGGGCCCGCTTCCGCACAGCTTGACATCGCCGACCTGCCCGTTTTTACTAATCGGTGTCCGTTTGCGGTGCCAACGGGGAGCGATCCTCGCCAGACCCTGCCGTAGAACGGTCTTTCCTTCCGCCGCTCCCATGGCGGTTGCCAGCCCGAGAGACCGGCCGCGAACACTTGCCCGATGCCTCCAAGGAGACTGTCTGCATGAAACGGTTCGTGTCGTATCTGTGCTGCGCGAGCTTTGCGCTGGCGCTGCTGGTCGGCCCGGCGGCGGCCATTCCGCCGTTCTTCAATGAGTTCAAAGCCAAGTATGCCGACCCCGAAGGGGACGATGTCCAAAAGGCCCTGGCCGAGCAAATCGAAGGCATGAAGCAGATGCAACGCTGCAACATCTGCCACGTGGGCAAAGATAAGAAAATGCGCAATGCCTACGGCGAGGCCTTGGCCGAACTGCTGGACAAGAAGGAAGACAAGGACAACAAGGAAAAGATCCAGGAATCGCTGGACAAGGTCGCCGAAATGAAGGTCGACCCGGAAGACGAAAAGTCTCCGACCTACGGCGACCTGCTGAAGGAAGGCAAGCTGCCCGTCGAAATCAAGGACGAAGAGGCCGAATAGGTCCCTGCGAAGCAGAGCCACACGCGATGATTTTTCGGCCGGGCCGCGAGCACTTGCTCAGGCCCGGCTTTTTTTTACGCCACGGAGATTTCGCTTCTGCTGGCGTTCGTACTCCGAGAGCACGACCGTGCCGCCTGGCCGTCCTTGGCGAATCCAGAGCGCGACGCACTTGACCAGCGCGACGCGATCGACCGGCTTGGTCATGTAGTCGTCGCAACCGGCGGCGAGACACTTCTCCCGCTCGCTTTGCAAGGCGTGTGCCGTGAGCGCTACGACCGGAACGCGATTCCCTAGCGCTCGCAGAATGCCGGCGGCCGTATAACCGTCCATCTCCGGCATCTGCATATCGAGCAACAGCAGGTCGAACGGCGGAACGGGCGCCAGCGCCCCCTCCAATGTTCCGTCGACGGTGAATTGCTCCACTGCTTTGCGGCCGTTATCCACCAGCGTGACCGTCGCGCCAGCACGTTGCAGGATCAACGATATCAACCGCTGGTTGTCGAAGCCGTCTTCGGCCACCAACACGCGGCACCCGGCCAGGGGTTGCGCCGACGTGCTCGATGCTTCGTCGCCGGCAAGGTCCGCTTCCACGGCCGTCGCAACGAGTAGCTCCTGAGTGGGTACGACCATCCGCACGCCTTCCAATGCCCCCGTGGCGACCGTGACGGTAAACGTGCTCCCTTCGTTCGGCGTGGAAATGACACTGATTTTTCCGCCGAGCATCTCCGTAAACCGTCGTGAAATCGCCAGCCCGAGGCCCGTGCCGCCGAAGCGGCGCGTCATCGACGTATCCGCCTGGGCGAATTCCGCGAAGATGCTGTCCAACTGCTGTTGCGTCATGCCGATGCCGGTATCGCGGACCACGAACCGTAACAGCGGGTTTTCCGCGTCGCTCGCATCCAATCCGACGCTCAACGTGACGCCGCCAGACTCGGTGAACTTGATGGCGTTTCCCACCAGGTTGACGAGGACTTGCCGGAGTCGCGTGGGATCCGATTGAATCGACTCCGGAAGCGGCCCTTCCCACTCCACATCGAGCGACAAGTTCTTGGCGGTCGCACGGACCTGCATTAAAGAGAGCACGTCCCCCACGACTTGCAGCGGCGACGTTGCGATCCGCTCGAAGGTCATTTTGCCGGACTCGACCTTGGAGAGATCGAGAATGTCGTTGATGATCGCCAGCAGGTGTTCGCCGTTGCGCTGGATGGTGCGGATGGCCTCCACGCGTTTGGGCGGCGCCTTGAGCAAATCTCCGTCCTCCATCAGCAAGTCGGCGAAGCCCAAGATCGCCGTCATCGGCGTGCGAATTTCATGACTCATGTTCGCCAGGAATTCCGACTTCGCCCGGCTGGCCGCCTCCGCCGCGTCGCAGGCTTGTTCCAATTCGACTTGCGTTTCCGCGCGCCGCTCGATCTCTTGCGAGAGCTGGCTGGTCCGCTCCGCGACACGTTGTTCCAGGCGATTGTGACTTTCCTGGAGCTCGCGTTCCGAGCGCTCGACGTGCTCCAGCAGACAGTTAAACGCGCCTTGCAATCGTCCAAGTTCAGCGTCAGCTTGATCGCCAACGCGAATTGAGAAATCGTGTTCGTTCGTGATGCGTCCGGCGGCGTCCGTGAGCGCGACAATCGGCACGGTAATGCCGCGCTGCAAGCGATGCGCCAGCAACGCCACGAGCCCCAACGCCGCCAGTGACAGGCAACCAATGATCTTGACGAAGTCCAGCAAGCCGGTCCAAAAACGAGTCAGCCTGGCATGGACATAGAGGTATCCCGTCAGCACTCCATCGTCGCGAATGGGGTGCATCAACTCCAGGTTCACAACCCGCGAAGAACGCGCGCCCGTGAACTCGATGGACTTGGGCAGCAACAGTCCGGCCGGCGCGCTGAGACTGAGATATTCCGCCAATGGTCGCCCGTCCGGGCAGAACAATGCGGCGCCGACGATCGCCGGCTCCTGCTGTAGTGTGGCCAGCAATTCCTCGCCGGCGGCGACATCCTCGAAGGCCATCACGCCCCGGCTATTGGCGGCGACGAGGCGCGCGAGCGACTCCAGCGATTGAACCTGCGTGGCCCGCATCGAGGAGTACTGGTAGACCACGGCGCCACAGGCGATCAGCACCAGCGCAGCCGCTGGCGGCAGGCAAGCCAGCAACATCAATCGGCGACGAATCGTGGTACCGCGCACGCGCCCATTCCCCGAGGTTGCTACAACCATAGGGTATCGCTGGGGCGATGGACGCTGCGGCCTGTGATTTCGGCTGTGTCGACACTCATGCGCCCAGCAAGCGGGCTACTTTCAGTGCGGTGAGTTGCGGATCAATCCGTAGCTGGCAGGCCTGCGCGGCTGGCACGTTGATTTCGAATTTGACGGTGGCGCCTTCCAGGAAGAAGTTGACGTGGGCTCCCTGGTTTCCCATGCCGGCACTTTCCGTCACAACCAGCACAGCCGTACCTTGCAGCCGTTTGATGAGCTTGCTCTGCTCCTCCGCCTTGATGTCCGCGGTAATGACAAGCAGGTGGTAGTCCGCCGGATCGTCCGGCTTGGCCAACTGCTTGATCTCCAGTTTGCGTCCGTTAGCCGTGCGCTTCATTGCCACGGCCTGCAACGTGGCTGTCAAATCTTTGCTGCCCAGTACGGCGATCACCAATGGCGCCTGAGGGCCCGTGAACGACGCGTCCGGCCAGGTTACGAAACGACAGAAGCTGTAGAGATAGACGCCCTTGAGATTCAGCTCCTGTCGCCGATCGATAACCACCTGCCGCGCGCCGTACACGCAGCGCCCGATCCACGAGCTAGCCGCGACGGCGCAAAGGCCGCGCAGCCAATCGCGCCGACTTACGCCGTTACGGTGTTGAGCTCGGAATCGCCTCACGTCCACTCCCATGCCGCCGCTTACCGCCGCTGTCCGTTAATAACGCACCGCCACGCCGCCGTAAATCTCACGCTGCACTTCCGTTGCCATCGTGCCCAAATACGGATCATCGCCGAATTCCCGATGTGCGCTGTCCAACAAGTTACGGCCGACGACGTAAAACTCGAATGTCGACGTCGGATACCAGGCCAGCCGCGCGTCCATCACCAGGTACGACGGCACTTGTTGTCCCGGCAAGTGATCCACGTAGCGTCCCATCAGGTCGAACTCCCAGTTGTTTCCCAGATCGTGCGACGACTGCACGTAGAGGCGATTCCGCGCGCTATCGCCCTCGCCAAGAACGTTCAGGTCCATACGCAGGAACGTGTACGCGGTCGTCAGCCGCCACTTGTCGGTCGCCTGGAAGGTGACTGCCGGCTCGAAACCGTACCCGATTCCGCTCCCGTCGTCGGTCAATACTTGTTCGGCAATGTAAGCCGGAATGGTCGGATCGACGGTGAATCCTGCAGGCGCCGTGTTTCGCAAGTAGCGATAGTCGTTCAGAAACAACGCTAAGTCCCAGGAGAAACGATCCGTGGGCTGCGCGCGCATGCCGATTTCGTAAGCCACGACTTGCTCGGAACCGATATCTCGGCTACCGAAAATCCGCGGAAACACCGGCACGAACGGTCCAGCGGGCGGCGGAAACGGCGCGAAGGCCGCCGGCGCCGTCGTCAGGATCACATCGTCGTCCGTGCGAGTCGGCGTCCGTACCGCACGTGAGACCGATGCCCAGATCGATTGCCGTTCGGTCGGCGTACAGAGCAGCCGCACGGTGGGCTGCAACTCGAAGCCGGTATAGTCGTTGTGCTGGAACTTCGCTCCGCCAGTCAGATACAAAAACTCGTCGCGGAGCGTGATTTCATCCTGAATGAAATAGCTGAACAAGTCGTCGGCGCGCGAGGGAGGTTGGAACTGAAGGGGCACGCCGTCCGCCGGTTGGAAGAAAACATCGCGCGTGTTGCGGTATCCGCAGCCCCAGATAATGCCATGCACGTCGCCGAGGCGAAACCGATGTTGAAAATCGAAATCGACGGTGTCGCGGTTTTCCCGGAACGGCACTTGTTCCAAGCTCCGCTCGGTGCGATCGTAGTACGTCTGAATCGTCCAGTCCGAGTCGTCGCTCAATTCATGCGTCCAGCGCAAGAGGTTATTGAATCCCGCCAGGTTGGTGCGTTCGTCGACCTGGCGGAAATAGAACGGCGGGGCAGGGCTTTGCGGTGTGAGCGTCGTGTAGGCAGCCCGGCTGCCCGCGCTCCCGCCATAGGCGTCTCCCTGTAGCGTGACGAGATCGCAGCAGGAGGGATTCCAATCGACGCGATAACCGCCGCGCCCGCTGCGCCAGTCGTCGGCTGCGCCGTCGGGGTCGAGACCTTGATCCCGCTCGAACCACTTGCCCCACAGTCGATACGTCGCGTCGCGCGAGAGCTTGCCGCCGTACCGGAAGCCGCCGTAGTTGCGCTCTTCGGTGCCGCCCCCCGCCTCGCCGAACATGCCTTGCGTGTCGCGGGACGACTTCGTGAGAATGTTGATCACGCCGTTGACAGCATTCGCGCCCCAGACCGTGGCGCCGGGGCCGCGGATGACTTCGATCCGCTCGACGTCTTCCAGCAGCACGTCCTGCACGTCCCAGTACACGCCGCCGAAGGTCGGCGTATAGACAGTCCGCCCGTCGATTTGCACCAACAGTTTGTTGGCAAACTGTGTGTTGAAGCCGCGAATGCTGATGGCCCACTTGTTCGCGTCGACGCGCGCCACTTCCACGCCAGGGGCCATCCGTAAGGCATCCGGAATGTTGCGCACGCCGCTGCGCTGGATCATTTCATTGGTGATCACGAACACCGCGGCCGGCGATTTGCCGACCGTGCTTTCTTGCCGGCTAACGGTGGAGACCTCCATGTCTAACGCGGGTGCCTGGACGACGCTGACTTGGGACAGTTGCGAGACATCCTGATCCGCGGCGTTCAGCAAGGAATCCAAATCGCTGGCGTCAGGTGCGACAGGAGCCGATTCCTCCGACGCCGCTGGCGCTTCGGCCACTTCCTGCGCCGCGGCCGGACCAAGCGTGGCCAGTGCGGCGATTGCCGCCACCACGACAGTCTTCCATGAAAATTGCGCAGCCGCGCCCATGCGATGCTCCGTCATCGTCGCAGGATCTGCCTGCCGGCGTCGCGAAAAAAGTGCGGCGCGCGGACCTGGGGGCATCGGGCGTTATCGACGTCGCGAGCACACCGGCTGGATCAACTGTGACACACTCCGCATGACCGGAATACACTCCGACTCAAAGGAATGTGCATAACGCCAGTGGTATTTGTGCCGCGGATTGCCGTTGGCACGGTCAAACAGCGAGTTTTTTTTTGTTCAATTGTGCGAGGCGGCAACGCGATTTGCCTACCAGCATGCCTTGGACAATAATCCGCAAGTCGTTTCAGCAAAAAAACTTAAGCCGTACCGGTAGATCGCGAACCCCGTCGTCGAATTCGGTGTTCTAACGAATCGCCTTCGTCGAGAAGTTTTTGAAACTTCTTGACTTTTAGCTTGGCTATCAGGTTGACCTTGGGTAAACTGATGGAAGTCAGGATTTATCGAATTTGACGGCCCACGGTCGAAGCCCACTCGAAACGGCAGGAGAGACATCTGTGAAATTCAGCATCAAGACCCTGAGCGCTGCGTGTGCCGCCGCCCTGTTGGCGTGCGTCATGGCGCTGCCCGCATCGGCCGCCGCTTTGGCGCCCGGCGACGCGCTCTTTGGCGAAGTCGTGACCCTTCCAGTCGGTGCACCGGTCGCCACTCTCACGTCAGGTTTCAGCAGCGGCTCCTTCAGCGGCTCTCTGACCTCGGACGTGTATGACGAGGATGGCGAACTGACGTTTGTTTACACGCTCACGAATGATGGAGTCTCCGGCCCGAATTCGATCGGCCGCCTCTCCATCAGCGAGTTCTTCGGGTTCGACATCGGCGAAGCTGGCTACACGGTCGCCGCTGGCACCGTCGCTCCGGCCTCGATCGACCGTAACCCCGCTGGCGATGTTGTGGGCTTCAACTTTGTGCCGGTTGTCACCATTCCTGACACGGGCTTCCTGGCGCCGAGCAAGACCAGCGCCTATTTGGTGTTGCGGACCAATGCCACGGACCACAAGACGGGCGGCTTCGCGTCGCTGATCGACGGCGGCGTGGCCACCACCGACGCGATCGTGCCTGTGCCGGAACCGTCGACCGTGGTGCTGAGCTTGATTGGCGTCGCGGGCGCTGCGATTTTCGCTCGCCGTCGCAGCTAGAATTCAGTTCAAACGAACATTGAAGACGCCGAGCGAAATTCGCTCGGCGTCTTTTTATTGCGCGCCGCTCGGATGACTCTGCTGGTAGATCGCTTCCAACAGCGCCGACACGTCCTTGAATTTCTTCTTCGTGCCGAGAGCGGTATCGAGTAAGCGCCGCGCTTCCGCTTCGCTGTGCCCTAGCTGACGCAGCACGGTGAACGTATCCGTCACGACGTCCGGCGGCACGTCGCCGAGCGTGGGATATTCCCGCGCCACCAAGAGCGCGAACTTCGGCATCCGCCTGCGCAGCTTGGCGATGATGCGTTCCGCCGTCGCCCCGCCGATTCCCGGCAATGCCTCCAGGCTCTTGGAGTCCTGTTCCTCAATCGCCGAGGCGACATCGCGCACCGGGCGAACCATCGCCCGCAACGCCTTCTTTACGCCGACACCGTCGACGGAACAGAACAGGTCGAAGAACTCGCGCTCGACTTCGCTGAGAAAGCCCACCAATCGCGGCGTCAGCCGGCCTTGCATCGGGTTGCCTTCCAGGTATTCCACTGTGTGCAGGCTGATCTCCTGCCCGATACTGGATTGCAACTGCCGGCGCGCGAATTCCGGGATCAGCACCTCATACTCGAACGCGCCAATGGCGAGCGTCAACTCGTCCGTGCCCAATTGCGTCAATCGCCCAGTGATCTTGGTAATCAATCGACGTGCTTCCTGTGATAGTGGCAAAGCGCGATCGCCAACGCATCGGCGACGTCCGGCGGCTCCGGCAACTTTTCGAGCCGCAGCTCACGCTGCACGGCCCGCTGGACTTGCTCCTTCGGCGCCCGACCGCTGCCGGTCAACAATTTCTTGACCTGCGTGGCACTATAGCTGATCACCGGCAAGCCCGCCTGCACCGCCGCCAGGCAAATCACCCCGCGCGCGTGCCCCATCAAAATCGCCGTCCGCGGCCGCTGGTAGTGGCTGTAGAGCTGCTCGATCGCCACGGCCGCGGGCTTCCAGCTTTCGATGACTTCGACGACGCCCAGATGAATCTCCAACAGCCGCGCCGTGAGGGATTTCTTGGTCACCCCGCGCACCACGCCCGCCTCGCATATCTTCGGCCCAGCGGACGCGAATTCCAACACCGCATACCCGGTGATATTCAAACCGGGATCAATGCCGAGGATGCGCGTAGGAACGACAATCATTTTTCACCGCGGAGGCGCTGAGACGCAGAGGGGGAGAGCGGAGAGGCTGGCCTGCCGCAAGCAAAATTACCGGAAACAATGCGATCGCTGGAGCTAATCCTTCAAATCGTCCCAGTTGTAGCCGTAGCCCTTCTCTCGAAGCGACTTCACGCCTGAGTGCTGGAAGTCGATTTCACCATTCGCCTTGTACTTGATTTCGTCCTTCTCGAACAACGCAAATGGATCGAATGACCACTTCCCGTCGTCATACGAACAACCGGAGCACGACGTCACGAACAGTGCGAGTGCAAGCGACTTCCCACGCATCGTCAGCCTCCTTGCCGATTGACGTTTAGATAAGTCCCTTATCGCCTCTCTTACGGACTCTTCTCCATCCCGTCATTTTCGCGCCATTTCGCGTCTTTCGCGGTTAACTCCTCCGCGTCTCAGCGACTCCGCGGTTCAATGCGGTCTAGCTCACCGCTTCAGCGACCACTCGGTTCCCGTCGGCCGGTCTTCCAGGATCAGGCCCAACTCCGCAAGGTCTTTGCGAATCGCGTCGCCCAGCGCAAAATTCTTGTTCTTGCGGGCGTCGGCGCGGTACTTGATCATCAGTTCCATCAGCTTGCCGACCAGGCCATCGTCGTCGCCGGTCGATGCCTGCGGCGCGGCGCGGAACAGGCCGAGCGTGCCGGCCAACTCGCGCAGTACGCGCGCGCCTTGCTTGAGCGCCGCGATGGCTTCCGGCTTTAAGCTGGACACGTTGTCGAGTTTCTCGTCGTCGCAGTATTTGTTCAGCGCCCGAAGCAGCTCAAACAGATCGCCGATCGCCCCGCCCGTGTTGAAGTCGTCGTCCATCGCCTCGATGAACCGCTGGCGATGCCCCTTGAGCGCTTCGCCGAGGTTACCGGACAATTGCAGTTGATCGCCTTCGACGCGTTTTAATGTAACCGGGACGCGATAGAAGTCTTCGCCGGTCGTGCGCTCGTAGCGTTTGAAGAATCGATAGAACGTCTCCAAGCCCGTACGCACTTCCTCGATCCGCTCATTGCTGAAATCAATCGGGCGGCGGTAGTGCGTTGACAGCAGGAAGAAGCGAATCGTCTCGCCGTCGAATTGCTTGAGCAGCTCGCTGAATGCGCTCGCGCCCTTGGATTTGCCGATCTTGCCGGCTTCTTGCGCCGCCTGATCGCCCACGGCGGTCTCGCGCGTATTGCGCCCGCCGAGCTTGCCGACTTCACTGGAAGCCTGCATCAATCCGTTGTGCATCCAATACTTCGCCTGCGGCTTACCGTGGCAACATTCGCTCTGCGCCACTTCGTTCTCATGGTGCGGGAAGATGAGATCCAGCCCGCCGCCATGGATATCGAACGACTCGCCCAGCAACTTGCGGCTCATCGCCGAGCATTCAATATGCCAACCAGGGCGGCCTTCGCCCCAGGGACTTTTCCAGGCCGGTTCGCCCGTCTTGGCGCCTTTCCACAGGGCGAAATCCGCCGGCGAGCGTTTCCGCTCTGCCATGTCGCCCCCTTCGCCCGTCATCTGCTCGACGGAGCGCCGACTCAGCTTGCCGTACTCCTTGTCCTTGAGGACTTCGAAGTAGACGTCGCTGCCGGATTGATAGGCGAAGCCCTTGTCGATCAGCGTTTGTGTGAGCTGGATGATTTCGTCGATGTTCTCGGTCGCCTTCGGGAACGCGTCGATCGTATCGACGCCCATCGCGCTTAAGTTGTTCTTGTAGTCGGCCGTCATTTCCTCGGCCAACTCCGACATCTTCATCCCGCGCGCGTTCGACTCCTTGATGAGCTTGTCGTCGACGTCGGTGATGTTCACGACCCACGTGACCTGATACCCCGAGTAGACGAGGTACCGCTTCACGGCGTCGAAGATCACCGGTCCCACCATGTGCCCGATGTGGCTCGGCTTGTAGACCGTCGGCCCGCACAGATAGATGCCCACTTTCCCCGGCGACACCGGTTCCAGCGTTTCCTTCTGCCGGGAGAGGGTGTTGTAAACACGCAAGACGGGAAGTCCGGACTCAGTGGGCATAGGTCAAGCGAAGGCGATGGTTGAATTCGTTGTTAACCGCGAAAGGCGCGAATCGTCGCGAAATGAATGCGGGAAATTTGTCCACGGAATACACGGAAAAACACAGAAGGATGCAGATTGCCAAGCGAAAGGTCCGCCAGCAACTCCTCAGCCAAGCAATCTTCCAGTGATAAGCATCTCAACTTTCCGTGTCATTCCGTGGACCATTATCTTGAACCGATTTTTCGCGCCATTTCGCGACTTTTGCGGTTCCATTCCATCCGAAATTCTCACGTCGAGGACTCCAACAGAACCACGCATTCCGCCGTGATGGCTTCTTGGCGGCCGATGGGGCCGACGCGTTCGCCGGTCTTTGCTTTCACGTTGACGCGGGACGATTCGATTCCCAACAACTCTGCCAGGCGTCCCTCGATCAGCGGTTTGAATCGGCTCAGCTTAGGTTGCTCGGCGAAGACGATTGTATCGACGTTCACTACGCGGTAACCGGCCTCGCCGATGCGGTCCAACGCTTCGGACAACATCTCGCCGGAATCGCGGCCGCGGTTGGCCGGGTCATTGTCCGGAAACAGCTCGCCGATATCCCCCAGCCCCGCCGCCCCCAACAGCGCGTCGGTCACGGCGTGCAGCAAGGCGTCGGCGTCGCTGTGCCCGACCAATTGGTGATCGTGCGGAATGTCGATTCCGCCCAACCGCAACGGCCCGCCCGGCGTTAGTCGG
>JALHLM010000114.1:0-9281 GCA_022844585.1 Pirellulales bacterium
GCAACACGCTGCCAGCCGCGCAGCACGACTTACCGGCGCCGCTCGTGGCGCATTATCGCGAATTGCTGCGCACCCACGTGATCATGGGCTCCGGCAACCTGGCGGAAGAAATGCGGTTGCTGGCCGAACTTCTGGCGACCGCCCACATCAGCGCTCGTCAGACATTGCAGTTACATCTCTTGGCGTTGGAGGAACTGGTGCGTGGCCTCGGGGCACGCAGCACACGGCATGTTTTGACGCGTGCCGATCTCTTGGTGCTGGAGATGATGCTCTACCTGGCGGAGGAATATCGCCGCCGCGGCAGTGAACCGGCAATGCCCTCTAAAGCGGCGTAAAGCGAACACTAGCCCGTAGCGCCAGCGAGGGGGAGTTGACGCTGCTTACATGTTCACGTCCAAGCTCTCGGTTGCGCATAGTCGGGCCAACCGAGCGTTTCATCTCCAACTGTACGCGTGGTCCGCTCCCCCTCGCTGGCGCTACGGGCTAGTGTAGGGGAGTTCCCCTTACTTGGAGGCTCTCGCGATGAACGATCAGGAAACCCCGTTGGGCGAATTGCGCGAGATGGTGCGCGAGTTCGTCGGCGAACGGGACTGGAAGCAATTCCATACGCCGAAGAATATCTCGATGGCGCTGGCGATCGAAGCGGCGGAGTTGATGGAGCACTTCCAGTGGCTCACGCCGGAGCAATCCCGGGCGGTCGCCAAGCAAGACAAGGAGCTGGCCGCGGTGGCAGAAGAGCTGGCGGACGTGGTCTGCTACGCCTTCGCGCTGGCGAACGAATTGGAGATCGACGTCGCGGCGGCGATGGAGCTGAAGATGGGGAAGAATCGGCAAAAGTACCCGGCGGATAAATACCGCGGAAAGTACAAGTAGGGAGCATGACGTTTGAAGTGTTCAGTTTTCAGTGAGGATGGCGCGTCCAAACACTGAAAACTGAACACTGAAAACTTCAAACTGCCATCCTGCGCCCGCTTTTCCGCGGCAACGACCATCTGCTATCGTGCTGACGGTAAAACCGTTGGAAATACAGCACGGGAGATGGCCGCTATGCCGGTTCAGGAACAAGCATTGTTGGGGCTTTGTCGCACGTTGTTGGGAGACGCCCCGGCGCCGGAGAGCTCGCTGGAGGGCTATCTGGCGGCGATTCCGCGGCTGAATTCGCTCGGCGACGTGCCGTCGGGGACTCCGGTGCTGATCCGGGGCGACGTCGACGCCAAGCCGGGCGCGACGATCGGCGAGGGAGACGTGCGGTTGCGCTCGATGATGGCCACGCTGCAATTCGGCCGCGAGCGCGGCTGGAAACAGATCATTTTCGGCCACATTGGCCGCAAGCCAGAAGGCTCGTTGAAGGCGGTCGCCGCACGGCTGGGCGAGTTGCTCGGCGCGCCGGTTCCGCTGCTGACCAACTGGTACGACGCCAGCACAAAGACAGTGACCGAGGGGACGGCGAAGGCCATTGCCGACGCCGCGCCGGGCAGCGTGCTGGTGCTGGAAAACACCCGCGCTTACGACGTGGAGCGCGTGCTCTGGAAAGCCAAGCCGGCGGACTTGCCGGGCCTGGTGGGCGATCTGACCAAGTTTGCCAACGAGTTGGCCGCGAAGGTGTCGCGGATCTATGTCAATGAAGCCTTGTCCGCAGGCAGCCTGGATGCCTCGAGCACGATCGTGCCGATGGCGATGGACCGTGTGGCGTTGGGGCAATACGTGGCCGGCGAGTTCGATGGCCCGATGCGGCGCTGTCTGAAAACGCAGTTGGTGATTTTCTCCGGGCTGAAAACGGACAAGCTCGACGACCTGGAAGCGATGATCGGCCGCGGGACGATTCGCTGGGTGTTCACCGCTGGCTCGCTGGCGATGGCGCTCAAAAAGGCGGCGGCCGAATTGGACGGCCAGACGTTTTCACTCGGCGTGGCGGAGGACCCGGGGCACTTCGAGAAGCCGTATTACATCGAACGGGCACGGATCGATCAGGCGAAGGCCATGTTGAGCGACGCCCGCGCGAAGGGCATTCGCTTCGTGTTGCCAGTCGATTTCATCCTGCAGGACGGCCGCGCCGCGGAAGTGATTGGTCCGGCGGATCAGCAATTCGACATCGGACCGCAAACGTCGGCACTGTTCGAACAAAAGGTCGGCGAGTTTCTGGCCGAAAAACGCGACGGGACGGAATCGCCGGTGGTGTTCCACAACGGCGTGTTCGGGATGTTCGAGGATCCTCGGTTCGAGGAAGGGACGCGGCGCTTCGTCACGCAGTTAAAGCGCATGAAGGACGCCGGGGCCGAGGTCTATATCGGCGGCGGCGAAGGGGGCACGGCACTAGAACGGTACGGCAAGCCGGATTGGATCACGCATTGCTTCACGGCCGGCGGCACGGTGCTGAACGCGCTCGGGAGCCAGCCGGTTCCGTATCTCGTCGCGCTGCGGGCGGCCGCGAAGAAGTAGTGCGGCGACCGTTGCGCTCAAAGCGCTAAGTCCAGGGAAGGCCTTAAAAGTCGTTCTATCTACGACGACTTTGGTGGCCTTCCCTGGGTTTTTTTGTCAGCGCTCGTCTTGTTATCTGCCGGTGCCGGCGCGGACGCCGCGGCAAAGCGACACGAGCGAGTCTAAAGCAGCACGGATTTCTTCTTCCGACTTGCGCTGTTTCAGCATGGCTTCCAACCGCGTGGCGGCTGGCGTCAGTTGGTGGAAGCCATAGCTGCCGGCGGCGCCCTTGAGCTGATGCGCTGCGCGCTCTAACTCAGGCAGATCCCGCGATTCGAAACGGTGCAGCAGGTTCGACACCCGGTCGGGCATCTCTTGTACGAACATCTCCACGATCTCGGCCAGGTCCGGATCATCCGCGAGCGTGGAGTACGACAATGGGGGCTCGTCTTTAGTCACAGCAAACGTCATGCAACGACCTCACGGCGCAAAACAACGGTTCCTTGAACGAGGGGGCAGTACCGCCAGCAAGAATTTGAAATCGGTTGGGCAATCATAGCCCACGGTTCACCTTCCCCCTGGGGGATTTCCTAGGTCCAGACGCTTTTGATGGTCGCACGGATATCGTGGCCGGGCCAAGCTGCGGGGAACGGTGAGAAGGGCGAAACACGGCTCGCCGGGACGGTCGCCCGCGTTATGACCAAGTTCCGGTTGCGAAAGGACCGATCGCAGCGATTCGCCCGTCGCCCGGGTCAACCCAACTGTTCATCTTTTCCCAGGCGTTAGCGATGTTCTGGATGGATTTATCCTAACTGGTTTTCCTGGATTAACGGGCCGCCTGGGGGAGGCCGATACGATCCCTAGCTCGAGCGCTACCAAGATCGTGTTTCGATTTGCAACCAGCCAGTCTTTCCTCCCCTACAGGAGACTTCTCATGAAGTCGCGAGTGTTGTTTCCGATGGTGGCGATTGCCGCCTTGTTCTGTTTGGCCGACGCCCGTGATGCGAGCGCCTGCGGCCTGTTGAAGCGTCTTTGCGGCGGCTGTGACTGCTGCAACACGTGCTGTGATCCTTGCGCCGACGCGTGCGACGCTTGTGAACCGAGCTGCGAAGCCGAGACGAGCTGCTGTGATCCTTGCGCCGACGCTTGTGATTCCTGCTGCGATCCGTGCTGTGATCCCTGCTGCCGCCCGCGGTTGTTCGCCCGTCTGGGCGATTGGCTCCACAAGTGCTGCCAGCGGACCTGCTGTGATTCGTGCTGCGATCCGTGCGCCGATGCCTGCGGCTGCGAAGCTTCTTGCGGCTGCAACTAAGGTCGCATCGGAGTCGGCGCGATTCGCCCTCGCTTCGCGCCGCACGTCCGATTGCCAAAACCTGAATCAACACACGGCCCTCCCGGGCATCCGGGTGGGCCGTTGTTGTTTTGCGACTGAGCGGATATCAGCTACCGGACACGTAGCGTCGCTCGGAGGGGGAATGCCGAATGACGAAATCCGAATGTCGAATCAAATCCGAATGACGAATGTAGGAATGCCCTCACCGCTGCGATATCCGGCCGCGCTTTCGTCATTCGAGCTTCGTCATTCATTCGACATTCGGATTTCGTCATTCGTCATTCAACACTCCCAGTACGGTGGCGGGAATGCTCCTCGACGCTCCAGAATTTTTCCAGAATTGCTTGACACGCCCCCCCGCCATCCGTCACGCTGACCGTTTGGGTGAGCGAACGGAACAGGCAATTCTTGGCGAGAGGAGCGTCTCATGGCTTCCAGAGCCGTTGGCATGCGCGCATTTCTGCGGCGCGGCGTCTTGTCACTGATCACTTTGTGCGGCGTTTTCTGGGCCGGCAATCCATTGCGCGCGGCGGATCCCGCGGCCGCTGATCCCTTGTTCGCGGAGCAATTGGCGGCGGGAGAATTCGCGCCGGCCCGCGCCGCCGCGGAACAGGCGGCCGACGCCAAGCAGCAGGAAGCGCTGTTCGCGCAACTCGCGATGGCTCAGGCCGCGGTGGGCGCCAAACGCGCCTCACTCGATAGCGCCGGCGCGATTGATGACGATCTCGCCCGTAGCAAAACGATGTCGAATCTTGGCAACCAGACCGGCTTCCGTCAGGGGGGCGGCGTGCAGCCGGACTTCGATTCGTTAATCGAGCTGATCACTTCCACGATCGCTCCGACGACCTGGACCGATGTCGGTGGCTCGGGCGCTGTTCAAGAATTCCAATCCGGCGTGCATATCGATGCCGCTGGCACGGTGCACCGGCGGTTGGCGAAAACGGATTCGGACTGGCTAAAGGAATTGCGCCAAAAGGCGCAGAACGCGGCTGCGAGCGCTGGTTCCGTGCGTGCGAGTTCCGGATTACGGAAAGTTTCGCTCACGCGATTGGAGCGTGAGGTTCAAGTGCGTCTCGCCGCGGGCGAGCCCATCGAGGAAGATCTGGCGTTTCTGGCCGGACTTCAGCGCGTGAAATACGTGCTCGTCTATCCGGAGACCGGCGACATCGTGCTGGCCGGACCGGCCGGCAATTGGCAGCGCGATGCCGAAGGGCGCGCGGTAAGCACGGAAACGGGGCGCCCGGTCGTGCAACTCAATGACCTGGTGACCCTGCTCCGCGCGATGCGCGCGGCGCCAGACGCCGCGATGACCTGTTCCATCGACCCGCGGGCGGAGAACCTGGCCGCGGCGCAGGAGTTCATTAACGCCACGAGCGCCAAGCCGCTCAAGCCGGGGGCGCGGAGCGCCTGGTTGGAAGGCATTCGCGACCGTGTCGGACTTCAAGACGTGCGGTTTCGCGGCATCGACCCGCGCACACGCGTCGCGCAAGTCTTGTTCGAGGCCGACTATCGTATGAAGCTGGTCGGCATCGGGCTGGAAGAGTCCGTGCCCGGCGTGGCGAGCTATCTCGATTCGGTCAAGCTCGATCCAGGGCAATCGGCGCCGCCGATGGACGTGCTGCGCTGGTGGTTCACGATGGACTACAGCGCGGTTGTGGCCGACGATGAAGGACTGGCCTACGAGCTCCGCGGGCAAGGCGTCCAAGTGCAGAGCGAGAACGAGTTTCTCGCCGCCAACGGCCAGCGCCAGCACACGGGACAATCGAACGACCTGAACCAGGCATTTGCCAATAGTTTCACGCAGCATTTTGGCGAACTCGCGGAGAAATATCCCGTCTACGCTGAACTTCAGAACGTGTTCGACCTGGCGCTCGTGGCAGCGCTCCTGGAAACGCAGCACGTGCCGGACCGCGTCGGTTGGCACTTGACCTGCTTCAACAACCCGCAGCAGTTTGCGATTCCTTTGGCGTCCGCGCCGCAGGCCGTGGAGTCGGTGGTGCATCACCGCGTGATCAAGGGGAAGCAAATTATCGCGGCGGTTTCCGGCGGCGTACGGCTCGATCCCTACGCGGCGCTCCGCAACACACCGCCTCAAAAGGACACGAGCGGAAAGCTCGGCAGCGAACGAGATCGCGTGCGGCCAGCGACGGATCGGCACGACCGCTGGTGGTGGGATTAAATCAAATCGGCCATGCCCTCTTCTGTAGCCGAGGTCTGTGACCTCGCGGAGAAGACGTGGGGTGCTGAGAAATGAGCGAGACTGACACGTCCCGCAGCGCTGATGGCGATGCGCGCATTTGTGGGCCGCGCGGCCGAGGTCACAGACCTCGGCTACAGAAGAATGCCGGCGCGACGCTCAACGGCGCAGGCGAAAGGCCGACAAGAATACGAAGGCTACCAGGTACAGGCACGCGAACGCGCCGACCCATTCTTGCCAGTCCCACGCACGCGAAGCGTGCTCGATCATGAATATAGCGCGGTTCCACATGGTTCACCTACCCATGGAACCTTAGCTTTTTTTAGCCGGTATGCCGCGTCGCTACGGTGCGGACCAGCGTTTCGATGCGCGAAATCGGCACTGCGGGCCGCAGAATTGCTACGACCCGCGTTCTCGGCAAACAGGATCACTGACGGCGGATGCTATTCGCCGTACCAGTACTCGGTCGATTCGTGCGACGAAAGCTTTTCCGCTGCGGCAGTGAGCTTCGGATCGAGTTGCACGGCCGTTTGATAGCTGGACCGGGCGCTGTCGGAAGCGCCCAGACGGTCATAGGCGACGCCGCGGCGGTAGTAGAGCTGCGCGTCGTTCGGCTTCTGGCGAATCGCGGCGTTGAAGCTGGCCACAGCCTGGGTCAAGGCAAACTGTTCGATCTGGGGCTCCGTGGCCGCCAGATTCAAATAGGCCATGCCGCGGTTGCGGAACGCCTGTTGGTTGCCGGGATTGGCTTTGATCGCTCGATCGTACCAGCGGATGGCGCGGTAATAGTCGCCCTGGATGGCATAGATGTATCCGCGCCAGCGGTTGGCTTCACCGCCGAGGCCGCCTCCATAAATAGCAGCTTGTTCGAAGTCAAGCTTGGCGACGTCGTACTCGCCTAAGTGATACAGCGCGATGCCGCGCTGCATGAGCGAGTCGCCCACCGTGCCGGGCGCCGTGCCTGCATTGTCGATTGCTTTGCTATACGCATCCGCCATCTGTTGCCAGTTCTTTTGTTTGGCGTGAACCTGGCCGGCAACCACGAACGCTTGCGCATTGTTGGGGGTGGTTTTCAGCGATTCTTCGACGTCGGCGAGCGCCTTACCGTACTCCTTCATCTCGAGGTAGGTCACGGCGCGGGTTAAATAGCCATTTGGCGCCGTTGGATTGATGGCGATGGCTTGATCGGCGGCGCGGATCGCCTCGTCGAAATTGCCTGTCAACCGATGAATCAGGTTGCGCAACATGAACGCTTCAAAGTAGTCCGGCTGTAGGCTAATCGCCTCGTCCGTCGCCGTCAGCGCGCCTGCAAAGTCACCTTGGCCGGCCAGGCCGTTTGCCCGCTGGAGGGCTTCCAACGCGTCGTCATTGATTTGCGGGCCTTCGGCAGCCGCTTCCGTCGGGGCCGCGGTATCTGCCGGCGCGTCGGTCGCTGCTGGCGTTTCGACCGTCGGCGATGTCGCCGGCGCGGCTGGCGTTTCCGCCGCAGGTTGCACTGTCGTGGGCGCCTGCTGGAACAAATAGTCCGGGGGCTGGGCCGCGGCGACGCCGGCCAAGATGGCCGTCAGTCCAACACTTTGCAAGCCGCGAAACACTTGGACGGTGCGGGAAACGGTCATGGCACTTTCCGAAAAGTCCGCCGTGGGCAATCGATGCATGTACTTATCGAATGATATCGGCGACGGCCCGGCCGGGCGCGCGAGGCGCTCCAGAGAGTGCGCGTTAAACGGAAGGTAACGACAACAGCGCGCCGGTGTTGACGACGTCATCAATGCGCGCCGGAGAATTCGGTGCGACCGGCAGGTTTGGCGGCGTTCGCGGGACTTCAGCCGCTCCGGTCTTTGCGAGGTTTTTTCTTGCGACGTTTCGGTGCGCCGCTGCGCTGGGCGGCAGGGACCATCGGAGCGCTGGGGTCCAGCATTTCCGCCAGGCCGGCGTCGACGATTTCCTGGCCAATGACGTACCGCCCCGGCTGCATCCAGGCGATCACCGTGTCGATACTGGCACCGAAAACCTGGGCCAGAAGTTTGTCCATTTCGCGTTCCAAGTACGCAAAATGCCGCGCCCATTCAGCGGCCTCGGCCAGTCCAACGTGCTCTTCGCTCTGCCACTTCATGGGGTGGAACAACAGCACGCTCAGCGGCGTGACCAACCGACGCGTACAGACAGCCCAGGGCCAGATGGCCGCCGAAGAGCATTCTCCGGTGACGACGCCCGTCGCCCGCAGCCCGCGCAGACGGATCAGGTTCATCAACGCCAATGCCACATAAGGGCTGCCGCCCGGCGAATCGAAATAGAGAATGCATTCCCCGCCGGGCGGTACGTCCAACAATCGATCGGTAAGTTCAGATTCGTGTTCCGTAAGGTCGCCGACGATCGCGATTTCGAGCGGCGGTTCGGGCGTGGGCATGCGATGAACTCGTAATTTGGAGCGCGGAAACGGGTTTTCGATGCCGCACCGCGGCAGTGAGAGGTTACGAGGGGTGTCGCCGGCGGTCAACGCTCCGCTTGGACGAAGCCGCCCACGGTATTTGGACCGTGACCTGCTCCGCGATCGGTCCGTTTGCTTGCTTCCCATTCCCTGGAAAGGAATCGTATAATCGCAGCGGGGCTACCGGTCAGGGAGATCGGACCAAGGAACAGGAGGAGGCCGGCGGCTGTTGGGGTCGCGGGCTGCCAGGCTCAAGATGGGAATTCGCTTTCAATGCCCGGCCTGCGGGGCCAAGCTGAACGTCAAAGCCGAGTTGGCCGGCAAACGTGGGGCTTGTCCGAAGTGCCAGGAAAAAATCCAGATTCCGGCCTCCGACGAACAGGAGGCTGTGGCCGCCCCGGCGTCGCCAGCGAGTGCGGCGGCCAATGGCGCGGCGTCGGCGACCGGGCCCGCACCAGCGCCGGTCGCTTCCAATGGAACAGCCTCCGCTGCGGCCGCTGAATCGAAGTGGTTCGTGCGGCCGCCTTCCGGCGGACAATACGGGCCGGCGGCCGAAAGCGTGCTGCGGCAGTGGATCGCCGAGGGACGAATCACGCCGGACACGTTGATCTGGCGCGAGGGCGACCCGGAATGGCAACCTGCTTCGGCTGCATTTACGGAGTTGGGTAACCGACCAATTCCCGTGACGTCGCCCGTCGAACGCCCCGCTACGTCGTCGAAGACGATGGTGAGTTTTCCCACGGCGCCAATTCCGAAAGACGTGGATGAGCTTGACGCGGCGAGCGCCGCGACGGCGATGTTGCTTGCGAAGCGCAAGCGCGCGCGCTCCACAGGCCTGATCATCATGGGCGTGCTGGTCCTGTGCGTGTTGCTATTGCTGCCCATCTTGATTTATGTGCTTA
>JALHLM010000114.1:9291-13311 GCA_022844585.1 Pirellulales bacterium
ACCAAACCAGGCGGCGCGCCGCCGACCGGCGAATCGACCAGCCAATTGCCGGGCGCTCGCTCGGTTTTGTCTCGGGCGCAACTCAGTTGAGTGCCCTGTTTCCTTGCAACTCTGCTCCTCCTCAAAAGGATGACTCTGATGACGTACTGGATGCCAACTTTTGTGCGCGCTGCCACCTGTGCGCTCGGGATCGCTACCGCAGCTCCGGTGCTGGCAGACGAAGCGGAGGCGAATCGCACCATTGAATTAGCCGAAGGAAAATTCACGCTCACCGCGCCCGAGGACTGGAAACGCGAAGAGCCGCGTTCGCGAATCATCGAGCATGAGTTCAGCGTGCCGGCAACCGAAGGGGACCAGCAGCCGGGCCGCATGACGATTATGGCGGCGGGCGGTTCCATCGATGCCAACATCGAGCGTTGGTACGCCCAATTCAAGCAACCAGCCGGCGGCGCGGTCGAAGCGGCGAAGGCGGAGAAGCTGAAGGTCGGCGACGTGGAAGTGCATCTCGTGGATATCGCCGGCACGTTCATGGATCGCCCGAACCCGATGGCGGCTGGCGTCGAACGGGAAAACTACCGGATGCTGGCCGCGATCCTCGTGGGCGACAAGATCGGCCAATACTTCGTCAAGTTCTACGGCCCCGCGAAAACTGTCGAAGAACAGCACAAAGCTTTCGTGGAAATGATCGAAGGACTGCAAGCGAAGTAGCCGCGGGAGCGGATGCGAGCGGGCGATCCCCAAGCTATGCTTGCGGAGCCCCGGCGGAGTATCCAGCGGTCATGCGGGCGTCCGGATTCGCCGGCACAATTGTCGAACCCTCCGGGCACTGACGCTTCCGGCTCTATGAAATTCTTGCTTCGCTTGCCATGAAGATTCAGCGCTTCCTCGAACATCACGGCGTGGTCAGCAACCCCTTCGCCGAGGAGGATGCGCAGACCGATCCGGTGTTCAAGGATCACTGCATCTCGGGCACGTATCATCCGGCCTGGGACAAGGTCTATGGCGAGCCCGGCGAGCCGGCGACGTCGGTGGTGTTCGGCGAAAAAGGGGCCGGCAAGACGGCGCTGCGATTGCAGATCGTCCGGCACCTGGAAGAATTCAATCGGGTCCACCCGCAGGAGCGACAGTTCGTCATCGAATATGACGACTTCAATCCGTTCCTGGATCGTTTTCGTGAGAAGCTGCCGTCGCGCCGCCGCCGTCCGGATCTGATGCTGGCCGAATGGCGGCTCTGGGATCACATGGACGCGATCCTATCGTTGGGCGTGACCTCGCTGGTAGATCGCGTGCTCGGGCAAGGTACGCACGCATCCGGAACGCAGCGCCCCGAAGTGGAACGGTTGGATCATTGGCAGCGCCGCGATCTGTTGTTGTTGGCCGCCGCATACGATCGCACGCTCGCGGAGCCGATCGAAGGACGCTGGCGACGACTCGCGCGGACGCTCAAGTTTTCCACGCTGAAGTCGCAATGGCCGCTCGTGCTAGGACTACTCGTTACGGCGGCGGTGCTGGCAATCCTGGCAGCGCAAGGCGCCTGGAATCAGCTTTGGAGCCGCTTCCCGTGGCCGTACTTGCTGGTGCTGGCCGGTTGGACGCCGTGGCTGTGGCGCACGTGGGTTTCATTCTGGCCGGCGAAAGCATTGCAACGCCATTGCCGCGTAATCGATCATCGTCCTTGGGCGATTTCGCGCCTGTTAGCGTTGCTTCCGTATCGCGAAATCGCCGGACAGCCGCTGCCGAATAAAGATCGCACGGACGATCGCTACGAGTTGCTGGTGAAGTTTCAGTCCGTGTTGCGGAGCCTCGGCTATACCGGCATCGTGGTGTTGGTCGATCGGGTCGACGAACCGCATTTGATCAACGGCGCATCGGAATTGATGCGGCAACTCATCTGGTCGATGCTCGACAACAAGTTCCTCAAGCATCCCGGCTTGGGCATCAAGTTGCTGTTGCCGATCGAACTGGGACACGACGTCGATCGGGAGGAACGCGACTTCTACCAGCGGGCCCGGCTCGATAAACAGAACATGGTCCCGTCGCTGAATTGGTCCGGCGAGGCCCTCTTCGACGTCGCCAACGCCCGTTTGCAGGCTTGCGCCAAAGACGGGGCGCAGCCGAATATCCGCGCGCTCCTGTCCGACAGCATTTCCGAGCGCCGATTGATTGATTCCTTCCGGCAACTGCGCGTGCCCCGGCATCTGTTCCGGTTCCTGTACCGGTTGCTGGTGGCCCATTCCAACGCCCATACGGACGAGCAGCCGGTCTGGCAGATTTCGCCGGAGACCTTCGAGTCGACCCTGGCGATCTACCTCCGCGACCAGGACGCCTTCGACCGCGGCCGCGGCGCCGGGTGATACCATTTTGAACCGCGGAGGCGCTGAGACGCAGAGGGAAAGAGGAGGAGAGTGGCAAGCGAGCGGCGCCGTAATGAACGCCGAAAGTGTTGAGTGTTTCGAGAATGTAGTTGCAATTTACCTCTCCCCATCTCCCCCCTCTTCTCTTCCCTCCGCGTCTCAGCGCCTCTGCGGTTCAAATCGGAATGTCCGTCTTGTCTTTCCTCCGCAAATCCGGGTACATTTTCCGCCCGAGCTTAGTTTGGGCGACATTGCGTACCCGCACGGAAAGGAATCCGTCCCATGGCCGCGACTTTGGCCGAATTGGCGTCCTTGGTTCAAGGGACGGTCCGCGGCAACGAGCTGTTCCGCGTCGAAAGCGCGAAGACCTTACGCGACGCCGGCGCGGGCGACATCAGCCTGATCGACCACGCCGATAAACTTCCGAAGCTCAATGGCTCGGCGGCCGGCGCGGTGGTGATTCCGCGTGGGCTGGAAGGCGTTTCCCGGCCGGCAATTGAAGTGGAAGACGTCCACCAGGCGTTTACCTCGCTCGTGCTGCATTTTCGACCTGCCCGGGTTGCCGCCGCCCGCGGTATTCATCCGACGGCCACGATCAGCCACTCGGCCACGCTGGGGAACAACGTTTCGATTGGCGCGGGCGCGACGATCGGCGATGAATGCTCGATCGGCGACGGCTGCACAATTCACGCCGGCGCGCACGTGATGGCCGGTTGCCGGCTCGGCCGCGACGTCACGGTGTTTCCAGGCGCCGTGTTGTACGACGAAACGATCGTCGGAGATCGTGTCACGATTCACGGCGGCGTGGTCGTCGGCGCGTACGGCTTTGGCTATTCCCAACAGAACGGGCGTCACGTTATTTCCGCGCAATTGGGCTGGGTGGAGATCGAAAACGACGTGGAAGTCGGCGCGGGCGCGACGATTGACCGCGGCACGTATGGTCCTACGGTGATTGGCGAAGGGACGAAAATCGATAACCAGGTGCAGGTCGCCCACAACTGCCGCATCGGCAAGCACAATCTGCTCTGCGCCCAGGTCGGCATCGCCGGCAGCACGAGCACCGGCGATTACGTCGTGATGGGCGGACAGGCGGGCGTGCGCGATCACGTTCACATCGGCAAGGGCGCCATCATCACGGCGATGGCCGGAATCACCAACAATGTTCCGGACGGCGTCGTCATGATGGGCATTCCCGCCACGCCGATCCGCGAACAACACGTCAAGCAAGCCGCCTGGACGAAGTTGCCCGAGATGCGGGCGCAGTTCCGCGAGTTGGTCCGCCAGGTGACGGAGTTGCGCGAGCGACTGGGGTTGGGGAATGAAAAGAAGGCGGCTTGAGGGAGTAGGTGGAGTAGGGAGTAGGTGAAGTAGACAGTAGGTGGCCGCCGATCGTCCATTCTCACGAGTTCTTACATCGAAAATGACATCGCCGACTGTTGATTCGCCGCGCGTGGGTTTGTTGGCTGGGTGGGGGCGATATCCGGTCGTCGTGGCCGAGGCGTTGCGGGCGCAGGGGATTTCGGTTTATTGCCTGGGGTTGAAGGACAACGCGGATCCGGCGTTGCGTGAGATCTGCGCCGACTTTGAGTGGTTGGGTATGGCGCAGTTGGGGAAGGCGATTCGCTACTATCGCCGGCAGCGTTGTACGCAAATCACCATGGCCGGC
>JALHLM010000115.1 GCA_022844585.1 Pirellulales bacterium
CCGGCCGGAGGCGGCGCCGCAACCGCTAACGTGGATCGACCGCAAGGCCGAGTTGCTGGCCGCTCTGGGTGTCGACGCGATGATCGCCTTTCCCACGGACGAGGCGCTCTTGGCGCTGGAGGCCGAGGAGTTCTTCGAACGCATCGTGCGGGAAAAGCTCCAGGCCCAGGCGCTCGTCGAGGGTCCGAATTTCGCCTTTGGCCGGGGACGACGCGGGACGATCGAGTTACTCCGCGATCTGACCAGCAAGGCGGCCGTGCGGCTGGAAGTGGTCGAGCCGATTTGGGACGGCGACGAAATCGTCTCCAGTTCCCGCGTGCGGCGGCTCGTGGCCACCGGCGATGTCGCCGAGGCCGGTCGCCTGTTGACCGCGCCGTACCGCATCCGCGGGCTGGTGACACACGGCGCCGGGCGCGGGGCGAAGATCGGCTTTCCCACGGCGAATCTGGCGGGCGTCGATACGTTGCTGCCGGCGCAAGGCGTTTACGCGGGGCGCGTGGAGCGCGACGGACAGCGCGTGGCGGCGGCCATTAACATCGGCCCGAATCCCACATTTGGCGAGCAAGCGGCGAAGATCGAGGTACACTTGTTGAATTACTCCGGCTCGCTGTACGGCCAGACCCTGGAGGTTGACTTTTTGGCCCGGCTGCGGGACATTCGCCCGTTCGCCGACGTGTCGGCCCTGAAAGCGCAGCTCGCCGAGGATGTCGCCGCCGCGGACCGAATTTGTTGTGGCACGGTCTCCCGACCGTGACACGATGCGGCTCGCCACGAATGGAGACCTTCGGTCTGGCCAGTGTCACGGTCGGGAGTCCGTGCCACAACTCGCAATTCCCGCCACCGCCCTTGAAGTTCGCTCATGACCATTGATTGGCCCCGGTTCGTCGAAGTTGTCCGCGCGCACCAGCGTTTCATCCTGGTGAGCCATATCCGTCCCGACGCCGACGCGCTGGGGAGCGAATTGGGCATGGCCGGCGTGCTGGAAAAACTCGGCAAGCACGTGCAAATCCTCAACGGCCACACGACGCCGCGCAACCTGGAGTTCCTCGATCCTGCGAATCGGATCAAGACAATCGGCGTCAACGCCACGGCTACGGACGCAGAAGGCTATGACGCGTTGATGGTGCTCGATACCAGCGCCTGGGCGCAGCTTGGGCCGATGTCGGACGTAGTCCGCGCGTTCCCTGGCAAGAAGATCATTCTCGATCACCACGTCAGCTCCGATGACCTCGGCGCCGAGAGTTTCAAGAACACCACCGCGGAAGCCACGGGGCGCTTGGTGATTGAAGCCGCCGATCACCTGGGCGTCGAGCTGACGCCGGAAATCGCGTCGCCGTTGTTCGCGGCGCTGGCGACCGACACCGGTTGGTTTCGTTTCCGCTCGATCGCCGCCGATAGCTTCCGTTTCGCGGCGCGATTGGTCGATGCCGGCGCGGTGCCGCAGCAGATTTACACCGCACTTTACGAGCGCGACACGTTGGCGCGGATTCAGTTGATCGGCCGGATCATGGCCCGCACCGAAACCGAGTTGGACGGCAAGCTCGTTCACACGGCCTGTTTCATGGATGATTTTCAAGCCACCGGCGCCGTGGCGTCCGATACCGAGGACGTCGTCAACATGACGCTGGCCGTGGCCGGCACCCAGGTGGCCGTGATTTTCGTTGAACAACAGACCGGCGGGTTCAAGATCAGCTTCCGCAGCCGCGCCGCCGGCGTCGATTGCAGCAAGCTGGCCGAACTATTCAACGGCGGCGGCCACAAAGCCGCGGCGGGGGCGTTTCTAAACGAGCCCTATGCGAACGCCCAAAAGAAAATCCTTGACGCCGTCCGCGCCGCGATGAAATAATCGGCCCGTCCCCCGATTTCCTCCCGCCTTGACGGACGCCGCGGAAGCGACGTTCCCCGCCTTGTTTTGGTGGCTCGTCGAGTCACACTAGTAGTGCTTCGCCCACACTAGCCCGTAGCGCCAGCGAGGGAGAGCCGACGTCGTTGAGAGTTTGGACTCGAACTCTGAGCAACGTCTGTCCTCTCTCGCTGGCGCTACGGGCTAGTGTTGGCGCAATCGACTCACATCGGAGCGCCTCGAATGGCCCAACATTCCACCGCTGCCGCGCCGCCGGATGGCGATGATCGCCGCGGCTTCGTAAAACGCGTACTGGCCGTCGTGGTCGGCGGATTGTGCGCCGTTGTGCCCGGCGCTGCAGCGCTGCGTGTGTTCCTGAGCCCGCTTTGGCGTCGCGGCGCGGATGCGACCTTCATTCCCGTCGCCACGCTCGATGCGATTCCCGCCGACGGCGTGCCGCGGATGTTCAAAGTGGTGGCCGATCGCACCGACGCCTGGAACCGTTTTCCCAACGAGCCCATCGGCACGGTCTTCTTGCGTCGCACCGCGGAGAAGCCGGACGAGGTCCACGCCTGTAACGCGGTCTGCCCGCATCTTGGCTGCATGGTCGGCTATCAAGCCTCGCAGACGCGTTTCTACTGTCCTTGTCATCAGAGCGCCTTCACGCCGGAAGGAAAACTGATTCCGCCGAGCGCCGCGGCGCGGGGACTCGATAGCCTGGACGTGAAAGTAGAAGCAGCCGCGGAGGGGGACGGAAAACGGGTGCTCGTCAAATTTCAGAATTTTCGTAGCGGCATTCCGGAAAAGGTCGCCAAGTCATGAAACAACTTCTGGAATGGCTCGACGATCGCACCGGCATTCGGCGTTTGACGCACGAGGCCCTCTACGAAAACATCCCGGGCGGGTCGCGCTGGAAATTCGTCTGGGGCAGTACGCTGGTCTTCGCCTTCGCGATGCAGGCGATCACCGGCACGGTGCTATGGATGGCCTACAGCCCAAGCGGCCAGACCGCGTGGGAGAGCGTGTTCTATATCCAGAACGTAATGCCGGGCGGATCGCTGCTGCGGTCGCTGCATCATTACATGGCGCAGGCCATGGTCGTGCTACTGGCTCTGCATCTGATGCAAGTGGTGATCTGCGGCGCGTATCGCGCGCCGCGCGAGATTAACTTCTGGCTCGGCATGATTCTGATGCAGATCGTGCTGGGGCTTTCGCTCACCGGCTATTTGCTCCCTTGGGATCAAAAAGGTTATTGGGCCACCGGCGTGGCGACCAACATCATGGGCCTGACCGGCGACGCGGCGCAGCGCCTCGCGGTCGGCGGCGGGCAGTATGGTCATCACACATTGACCCGCTTTTTCGCCATGCACGCGGGCGTGCTGCCAGGGCTGCTCGTCTTTTTCGTGGTGCTACATATCGCGATCTTCCGCAAACACGGCATTCACGCGACGAACCCCGAAGGTCGCCCTGACGAGGCCTTTTGGCCCGACCAGGTGCTGAAAGACGGCGTCGCTTGCCTCGCGGTTCTCGCTGTCGTGCTCGGGCTGGCGCTATGGCGACCGGCGGAACTGACGGCGCCGGCTGATCCCAGCGCGCCGTTCGACGCCGCGCGCCCGGAGTGGTACTTCCTGTTTCTGTTTCAATTGCTGAAGTATTTCCCCGGCGATCAGACGTTCATCGGGCAGAGCCTGGAATTCTGGGGCGCGATTGTCGTGCCTGGCGCGGTGATGGGCGTGTTGGCGTTGATGCCGATCGTCGGCCGCTGGCGCTTGGGTCACGCTTTCAACTTGTGCTTCCTGGCTTGCCTGATGCTGGGCATCAGTCTACTAACGGCTCAAGCCTTCTACGAAGATCATCACGCGTCGTGGTCTCCGAAGGATGCAAAGAAGTTCGCCGACGAGGCGAAACAAAAGAAATATGAGGCGGCCTGGGACGCTTCGAAGCAACACATTACCGCGCTCGAGCATGCGCAGCGCGATGCGGAACGTGCGCGCGATTTAGCGCTCGCGCCCGCCGGCATTCCGCCGGAAGGCATGATCTCCGTGATGCGGCGCGACCCGCTGACGCAGGGCCCGCGATTGTTCGCCGCGAAGTGCGCCGGGTGCCACAGTGCGACGCGCGAGGATGATTCCGCGTCAATCGTCTGCCCCACGCCGACCGCGCCGAACCTGGGCGGCTTCGGTTCGCGCGCTTGGATTCGTGGGCTGCTGGATCCCACGAAGATCGTTGGCCCGGCGTATTTCGGCAATTCGCCGCACTTGAAAGAAGGCGAGATGGTCACCTGGGTCACCGACACCGTAACCGCGATGGACGCCGATGCCAAGGCGAATCTGGAAAAACTGGTGATCGCCCTTTCGGCCGAAGCACAATTGCCCACCCAACGGGAACAAGATGAGAAGGACGCCGAAACAATCGCCGCCGGGCGCACCTTCCTGTCCGAGGAAGTCGGCTGCGTCGATTGCCACAAGTTCCACGACGCTGGCGAAGAAGGCCTGGCGCCGGATCTCACCGGATATGCGTCGCGCGAGTGGCTGATCGGCATGATCGGCAACCCCAACCACGCCCGCTTCTACGCGCACGTGGGCGCGGAGGATCAGCCCATGCCCGCGTTCGCCCCGAGCCGGGAGCAGCCCGAGGCCAACCAACTCAGCGTCGAGGAAGTTGGGCTCATTGCCGACTGGCTGCGCGGCGACTGGTATCGGGCACAGGCGAGCGAATCCGCACAGTAGCGGCGATTTGCAAAGTGCACGTAGTCCATGCGCCTTAACCAACTGGCGCGGCCTATCTTTTTTCCGCGTTGCGCGCTCTCTGCGTGCTTATGTCTCGCTAGGAGGAGTAGAGGAGTTCGGACGCCGGTGTTCGAGCTGCCCGGTATCTCCCGCGGTTCTGCCCGCCTTGTCTTACAGGAGCATCCCCATGCGTCGCCAGATTTTCATCGCTGCATTGTCAACTCTGACATTGCTCCTCGGAGCGACCGAGTCGCCTGCCGTCGATGTCTTCGTCACCCCTGTGGTGCGTCAACTGCAAAACCTGGATCTCACTCCGCTCGCGCCGGGCACAATTACTGCTCAAAACCCCGGGCGGCTGCGCGTGGCGGATGGGACCGGCCCGCTGTTGGTCACCCTGGACTACTACGTGCGGACGTGGGAACTCGCAGGGGCGCCGACGGAAGTCGGCTTCGGCAATGTGGTCTTCGACGTGCTGACCGAGAACCTGACGTACGACCAAGAGAACGGGGCCTGGAATCCCGATTTTTCTGTCGTCGATACCAACGGCGAGGCCGTCGGGGGCATGCAAGATGTCTGGGCGGACAACGACGATTACGGCGCTTCGCGTACTGACCTGAAGTCAATTATTGTCGGCTTGGCGCCGCTGAGTTTCGGAGAGGTCGGACTCGACTCTCGACGCACGCTCAGTCAGTTTGAGCCGGCATTCATGGGCTCGACGACATTTCAATGGGACCCGGTGGCGTCGCCCACGGGCAGCCTGGATGTCGATATCGAAGGATTCAGCACTTACAACTCGAACTTACTTCTTCGTGAACGGTTCTCGGGCGGCAGGATTGGTGGATCGCTGCGATTTGACGTCGGCGCAGGGCAAAGCGGTGACACCGACCTGGACGGCGACGTCGATATTGTCGACTTGAACAACGTGCGCAACAACTTCGACGAAGCGGGGGAAGGCATTGCCGGCGACACGGCGCCGTTCGACGGAATGGTCGATATCAATGACTTGAACCACGTCCGCGACAACTTTGGCTCGTCGTTGTTCACGGCTGGCGGGTTGACCGCGGTGCCGGAACCGGCGACGGCCGGCCTCGCCGTATGCGGCCTCATCGCCTTGGCCGGATATCGTCACCGCCGCGGGCACGCTTGATTCTTGAAAAACCAGGAGAGACACTATGAGCACCCTGGCGATCGTCCGTGGTATCAGTTCAAGGCTTGGCATGGGGTCGGCGATGACCAAACGGAATGGCGAGTCGTTCGATCACCTGGAGCGGTTTCGGCCGCTCCTGAGTTTGCTGGTGCGTACCAAGGTCGATCGCAAGCTCGTCGGTAAGGTGGACCTCTCGGGCGTCGTGCAGCAAACGCTGCTCGACGCCTTTCAAGCCGGCGACAAATTGCACAACCGCTCCGACCAGGAAGTGGCCGCCTGGTTGCGGAGGTCGCTGGCCAACAACCTGATTGACGAAGTTCGACGTCTGCACGCCTGGGGCCGCAATCCGGTCGCCGAAGTGTCGATCGAGGCGGCCCTGGGCGATTCTTCCGCGCACTTCGATCACTTCCTGGCGCACAGCGACCTTTGCCCGGCACAGCGCTGCCAGGAACTGGAGCAACACATGCGGCTGGCCGAGCAATTGATGCAACTTCCTGAGCCGCAACGACGCGCCATCGAGCTCCATCGCCTGCAAAACCGGTCGCTGGATCAGACCGCCGAGGAGCTCGGCCGCACCAAAGCGGCGATTGCCGGCTTGTTGCGGCGCGGCATGCATCAACTCCGCGAGCTGATGCGGCAATGACAGCGTGGGACGCGCTCGGAAACGGCGATGTTTCCGAGCGCGTCGCAACGCGGTAGACTCAACTTTGGACTTTCCTCCCGTTGAACTGCCACATTGATCGCCGATGGAACCTGTCAAAGCGCCTGCCGCCGATCGTAGTCGAATGCGGCGCACTCTATTGCGTTTTGCCGCCGTCATTCTTTACGGCGGGCTCGTAGCGCTAGCCCTCATTCGCATCTGGGACGATTGGCAGGCCTGTTTCATGCTGGCGCTGGGCGCGACGGTCGGCCTCGTCGTGGAACGTCAACTAAATGGTCGCGGGTACATCGGCTGCGCGATCGGCGGAGGGCTGGGCGCGGCCCTCGGCGACGCCAACTTCTCGTTCAGTCTGCTGGATCCTTTGGCACAGACGCATCGCGGCTGGTCGGCCGCCGCGGCGGGCGCCGCCGGCGCGATTCTCGCGTTGCCTTACGCCTGGCTGTGGCGGCGACTTGATCCTTACTGGGAGCGCGTCGTCGCGGAGAAGGCGCAGCGTGGATTGCAGCAAGGTTATGTCGATTCCGCACTGGCGCAGTACACCTACGCGATCGAGCGGCAGCCCCGTGAGGCTACGCACTACAACAATCGCGGCCTCGCTTTCCTAAGACTCGGTCGCCACGCGGAGGCGCTCAGCGATTTTTCCGATGCCCTCCGCGTCAACCCACGGCTCGCGGCGGCGCTCTGCAATCGCTCGCTTTCGTTCGTGCAGTTAGGCGAACTCGATCGCGCCATGGAGGACCTGCGCCAGGCCATCGAATTGGAGCCGCAGAGCGGTAACATGCATTTGCAGCGCGGCATCGTGCTGCTGCACCAGGGGCAGGATCGCCAGGCGATCGACGCCTTTACGCAGGCGCTAACGCTCGATCCAGGACTGGCCCAGGCCTACTACGAACGCGCCGCCGCGTCGGGACGGCTCAAACAATTTGCCTCGGCAATTGAAGACCTGAATCGCGCCGTCTGGATTGCGCCGGAATACGCCGGCGCTTTCCATCTTCGCGGCCAGACGCACGCCCGACAGCGGAACTTCACCTCCGCGATCCAGGATTTCTCCACGGCGATCCGCCTGGATCCAAAACGCGCGGAATACTACCGCAGCCGCGCCGCGGCCTACGAGGCCACGAGCTATTTCGTCGAATCCCGCGCCGACCTGGAGCGCGCTGAACAGCTGGCGCCACAAGCTTCCTAGCCGCCGGCCGAATAGTCCTGGTCGAATTCGACACTAGCCCGTAGCGCCAGCGAGGGAGAAAAGGCGCTGCCGAGAGTTTTCGGCCCTAACTCTCAGCGACCTCAGCTCTCCCTCGCTAGCGCTACGGGCGAGTGCCGGGCTATACTTGCTTGTTCGCACGCCGTCCCCTGGGATACCCACCTCTCCGCAATGACCGTCGCTTATCAGCACTGGGCCGCCGAGGTCCGTCGCCTGGCTCAGGCGGTCATGTCCCTTGCGCCGATCGCCGCACGGCTGGGCGTGCCCAATCCCGCTGAGGAGGAGTGGCACGAACTGCTAGTGCGCAAGCTCTTGCCAGAGGCCCAGGCCGAGCCGCTGTTGATCGTCGCCGTCGTGGGCGGCACGAATATCGGTAAATCGCTGTTGTTCAATCATTTGGCCGGCGAGAATGCGAGCGGCGTGAGCCGACTCGCCGCGGGGACCAAGCATCCGGTCTGCCTTGCGCCGGCCGTTTGGGCGGACCAGGCGAAGCTCGCGCCGCGGTTCGAAGGATTTCAACTCCGCGTCTGGGAAGCGGCCGAAGATCCGCTTCAGGAAAACACCGAACACTTGTTGTTCTGGCGTGCCGGCGAGCACGTCCCGTCGCGCTTGTTGCTGTTGGATACGCCCGATATCGACTCCGACGCCCAGGTCAATTGGCAACGCGCCGATCATGTTCGCCAGGCGGCCGACGTGTTGATCGCGGTGCTGACCCAGCAGAAATACAATGACGCGGCGGTGAAGCAGTTCTTCCGCAAGGCTGCCGCCGCCGGCAAACCGGTGATCGTCGTGTTCAATCAATGCGACCTGGCGGCCGACGCGGACTACTTGCCGCTCTGGCTGAATACGTTCGCCAGCGAGACCGGCGCGCATCCGGAGTTAGTGTACGCTGTCCCGTATGATCGCCAGGGCGCCGAACAACTCAGCTTGGACTTTCATCGGCTCACGAACACCGGTCACCCGCTGCCGGACGCGGCGACTTCGTTGCGCGAGGAACTGGCGGCGTTGCGTTTCGACGCCATCAAAATTCGCACCTTTCGCGGCGCGCTAGAATCGGTGCTCGACGCCGATCGCGGCGCGCCCGCGTATCTGGCGCGGATTCGCCGCGCTAGTGATCGCTTTGTCGAAGCCGCCGCCGGCTTGGCCCACGAGGAAGTCGCGCGATTTGATTGGCCCAATCTGCCGCCGCAACTGTTGGTCGAGGAAATCGGCCAATGGTGGGAGCCGCGCCGCCCGCGTTGGGTGCAGGGCATCCATGGTTTCTACCGGGGCGTGGCGGGCGTCGTCACCGCGCCGATCAAGGCCGGCTGGCGCGTGATGATGGGCCCGGGCGACGACCCGCTCGCGGCCTTTCGCACCCGCGAACGCGACGCCATCGTACGGGCCGTGGAGCGATTTCTCGACGACCTGGAACGTCTCGGCGCCGTGGGCAACGAGATCCTCAAGCCACGCATCGATCGCCTGCTCGGCGGGCACGCCCGCGCGACGCTCCTGACGCGCGTGCAGGAGGCATATGACGCATTGCCGGCGATGGGGCAGGACTATCGCGAATTCGTCGCCAGCGAATTGGATCAATGGGCGGAGCAGAATCCGTCGGCAGTGACGGTCATGCGCTCGTTAGACGGCGCCTCGGCCGTCGGCCGGCCGGCGATCACGGTGGCGCTCGTCTTGAGCGGCGTGGCCTGGACCGGCGCCGATCACGCGCTCGTGCAAGCAGCCGGCGGGGCGATCGCCGAATTGGTCAAAGACACGTTGATCACCACCACCGTGACCGGCGGCGGCGAAGCGATCGTCGCCGTCGCGGGCGAGAACGCGAAACAAGCCGCCGCGAGACTCTTCGCTCGACTCCAATCCGGCTACGCTCGATTGCGCGCCAGTTGGCTGGCATCGCTCCTGGAGCGAGAGCTACTTGGCGATCTGTTATCAGAGCTGCGACTGGGCGCTGGCATGACGCAAACCCCGGAGTACCGTGAGGTGCAGGACGCGATTCAGGAATTGGGCGGCCTCAGTCAGACAGATGCGTAAGCGAATCATGCAAAGCACCGATACATTCACGGCGATACGAATTGCTTGAACCCAGGCGTCTCCGTTTCCACCACGCCGCCGTCGCCCGTCACCTGAACAAAGAGCGCCGCCGTGTCGGGATACTTTCCCAGCAGGCGCGTTCCTTCTTCAATGCCCAGCACGCTGATCGCTGTGTCGAGGCTGTCGGCGGTCATGGCATCGGGCGCGACGACCGTCACTCCGAGTCGCGTCGTCAGTCCCAGTCCCGTGCGCGGGTCGACGATGTGGCTGTAGCGCTTGCCGGCTAGCTCGACGAATTGCATCGTGTCGCCAGCCGTCGTCGCTGCGGCGTTGGCGAGCTTCAGGACACGACTCGGCGGCGCGTTGTCCAAGGGAGAGGCGATCGCCAGCGTCCAGCCCGGCTTGTCCGGGGGAGGATCGCCGGCCAAGACGTCACCGCTGCCGTCGAACAGGAAGGAATCGATGCCTAGCGCGCGCAGCACCTCGCCGGCCTCGTCCAAAGCATAACCGACGGCGATGCCGCCGGGGTCGAGCCGCATGCCGTGCCGCTCCAACAGCGCCGTTTTTCGCTCGGCATCGAGCTTCAAGTGCTGGTAGCCGACCTGCTCCCGGGCTTCCGCCAGGCGCTTTTCCGATGGAAACTGCTGGTCGCGCCGGGCGCGCCGCCAGAGTTTTACGTAGGGGCCGACGGTGATATCGAACGCCCCGGCCGATTGCTCCGAGAGCGTCTGAGAGGCCAATAACACCCGCCAAAGGTCGTCGCCCACGGGTACGGCTCGGCCCTCTCCGGCGGTCGCCGTGAGCCGGGAGAGTTCGCTGTCGGGCTTGTAGTCGCTGAGGGCGCGGTCCAGTTCGGCAATACGCTCGAAGGCGGCTGTCGAGGCCCGGTTTGCGGCGGCTTCGTCGGGGGCGTACAATATCAGCGTAAACGGCATCCCCATATGGACCTGCGAAAACTCGTAGCGAGTCATGTCCGCCGTTGGGGAGGCCGCGAGCAGTCCCGCCCCTACGATCCACATTCCCAGGCTGTTTTCCACGGTCTTGCGGCTCCTTGTTTGACGTCGTCGCAGGGAGCGCTGCGCCCGTGATAACTCGTATTTCGGAGCACCGAGCGTGAAGCGCACTTCGACCTCTCTTAGAGTACGCCGCTGGACGGTCGGCGGGCAATTACTGGGTCTCGGAATCCTGTTCGCCGCGGCGACTTCGACCGTGGCCGAGACCGTGGAAATCGCGAAGGATGCGCAAGGTCGACCGGTTCTCAAAGTCCCCAACGCCGATGCGGCGACGCCCGAGGAGATGAAGCCGTACACGGAGCCGATCACCGGCCGCGACGTGAAGTTCGACATGGTGCCGATCCCAAGCGGCAAGTTCCTGATGGGCAGCCCGGACGACGAAGAGGGCCGTGGCGAAGACGAAGGCCCGCAGCACGAGGTGGAAGTCGAACCTTTCTGGATGGGCAAGTGCGAAGTCACCTGGGACGAGTTCGAGACGTTCAGCTTCTCGCTCGATATTCAGGGGCGGCAACTCGCCAAGCAAGAACCCAATGAGTTGGAAAAAGTCGCCGACGTCCTGATGCGGCCGACCAAGCCGTATACCGACATGACGTTTGGCATGGGTCAGCACGGTTTCCCCGTGATCTGCATGACAGAACTGGCCGCCAAAAAATACTGCGAATGGCTGAGTGCCAAGACGGGCCGTTATTATCGGTTGCCGACCGAAGCGGAATGGGAATACGCCTGCCGCGCCGGCACGACGACGCCGTACTCGTTCGGCGACGATCCGGAAGAACTCGGCGACTACGCCTGGTACTACGACAACAGCGACGAGGTCTACCACAAGGTCGGCAAGAAGAAGCCGAACCCCTGGGGCCTGCACGACATGCACGGCAACGTCTCGGAATTCGTCCTCGACGGGCACGACCCGAAGAGTTATGAAAAATACGCCGACACGTTGACCAAGAACCCGTACGATCCGCCGACCGCGCTTTACGGTCGCGTGGCGCGCGGCGGTTCGTGGAACGACGATCCGGAAAAGCTGCGGAGCGCCGCGCGGATCGTCTCCGAAAAATCGTGGAAGCAACAAGACCCGCAGTTGCCCCAAAGCATGTGGTACTATACCGACGCCCATTGGGTCGGTTTCCGCGTGATCCGCCCGTTCCGCGAACCGACCGACGAAGAAAAGAAGATGTACGGTGCGGACAAGCTGCAGCAGTACAAAGACAAATAGAGAGTTACCGCCGTAGGTCAGGCACCGCAATCGAAGGCCAAACCGTCCACCCCACACAAGTCATTGCCACATCCTCAACTTCGCATGTGCTCGTGCCTGACAGGAGTCGACGTCGTTCCCGTCAGGCACGTGAGATGCAAGAATTTAGGACGTGGCGACGGTTCAATTCTCGCACAACCATTGATTTCGGCGGCGGTGCCTGACCTACGGATTCGTTGACCTACAAACTCACTGCTTTTCTCCCATCTTTTGTCGCGAGGGATCCCACACATGAGCGAATCGAACTCCGGCGGCGCGGCTGCGCCTCAATCGCCGCGCGATGCTTCGCGGCGCGGGTTTTTGAAGACGTCGACCTTGGCCGCCGCAGGGGCGACGTTCGCCGGCACGCTGGGCATCGCGCGGAGCGCGCATGCGGCCGGCGATGACACGATTCGGATCGGCGTGATCGGCTGCGGCGGCCGCGGCAGCGGGGCCGCGAATCAGGCCCTGCAAACCAAAGGCGCGGTCAAGCTGGTCGCGATCGGCGACGCGTTTCAGAACCGCATCGACATCTGCTTGAACGCCCTCAAGGTGGAGGTCTCCAGCGATCGCCTCGACGTCCCGAAGGAGCGGCAGTTCGTTGGTTTCGACGCCTACCAAAAAGTTTTGGAATGCGACATCGATCTCGTGATCCTGGCCACGCCGCCGGGCTTCCGCCCGATTCACTTCGAGGCGGCCGTGAACGCCGGCAAGCACATTTTCATGGAGAAGCCGGTCGCGGTAGACCCGTCCGGCGTGCGCAAGGTGCTGGCGGCCGTGGAAGTGGCGAAGCAAAAGAATCTCGGCGTCGGCGTCGGCCTACAGCGGCATCATCAACCGCCGTACATCGAAACGATCAAGCGGCTGCAAGACGGCGCGATCGGCGAAATCCTCGCCGCGCGCTGCTACTGGAACGACGCCGGCGTTTGGGTCAACCCGAAGCAGGAAGGGGAGACCGAGATGCATTACCAGATGCGGAACTGGTACTACTTCAACTGGCTCTGCGGCGATCACATCGTCGAGCAGCACATTCACAACCTCGACGTGATCAACTGGGTCAAGGCCGCCTATCCGGTCCGCGCGCAAGGCATGGGCGGACGCCAAGTGCGCGTTGCGGAAGAATACGGCGAGATCTTCGATCATCACGCCGTGGAATTCGAATACGCCGACGGCTCGCGGATGTTCAGCTATTGCCGGCACATCCCGAATTGCTGGAGCAGCGTCTCGGAACACGTCATCGGCACGAAGGGCACCGCCGACATCAGTGGCGCCCGGATCTCCGCGGCCGGCCAGGACGCCTGGCGCTATCGCGGTCCCACGCCGAACGCCTACCAGGTCGAACACGACGATCTCTTCGCCAGCATCCGCGCCGGCTCGCCGCTGAATGAAGGTCACAACGGCG
>JALHLM010000116.1 GCA_022844585.1 Pirellulales bacterium
AGGCGCGCGGTCAGGTGCGACGCGTGGCGATCGAGGCGTGTTGCGGCGCGGCGAGTCTGGCCGACGAGTTGATGCTCCGCGGCGGCTGGCCGGTGCAGTTGGCGCATCCGGGTTACGTGGCGCGGATGAAACACACTCGCGACAAGACCGATCGTCAAAACGCGCAGGTGTTGGCCGATCTCGCGCGGGTGAATGAATTGCCGCAAGTCTAGCTGGCGCCGGAAGAAGTGCGGGAGCTGCGTCGGTTGGTGCGCTATCGTCAACAGCGGGTCGATGCACGGCGTAACGTGAAGTTGCGAATTCGCGCTTTGGCAGTGGCAAGCGTTCGCGCAGCAGTTGCAAACGCGCGGCAAGCCGCACAATGTGATCGTCGCCGCCGTGGCTATCAGTGGCATGGAATCGTCTTCCAGATTCCAAAAGGCGAGGCCTCGCCAACGCTCGGATAGAAGAAGGGAAATACCGACGGCCCCCTTGACCAACGAAAAGCCTTCATAGAACGGGCCCGGCGTCGGTCGGCGCACTACTGCTATGAACCATTCCGTTCGTCGCTCGCGGCCTTTGCGCCGAGTTCCTCATTGGCTTCCTCTTCGGCCAGGATCGCGTTGCGCAGCCAGCGGCCCCAGATGAAATACTGGAGCACGACGGACGCGAACAGCACGCCGAACACGATCAGCCAGCCGGGCGCGAACACCAGCAGCACGCCGCCGATGCCCATCGCCACCACGCCCAGGAACATCAACGGGAGAAACGAAGTCCCGACCGGACCGCCGCCGGTGTCGCCGGGAGCCGGGGGCGTCAAGCTCATGCCACGAATTCCGGCACGACCAGATGCGGAATGACGCCGGTCTCGTAGCCGCGGCGCAACAACGTCGCCACCGCCTCGCGGCCGCGCGGGCCGAAATCGAGCGTCCAATCGTTCACATACATACCGACGAATTGGTCCGCCTCGGCGCGATCCAAATCGCGGCCGTATTGCAAGGCGTGATTGAGCGCCTCGCCCCGATGGTCGAGCCCGTACTTGATGCTTTCCAGCAACAAGCGATGCACGTCGCGAATCACTTCCGGGCCGAGGTCCTTGCGAATTGCGTTCGCACCCAGTGGCAACGGCAGGCCAGTTTCCTCGAACCACCATTTGCCGGTATCGACGATCAGGTGCAGATTCTGACGTCCGTAGGTGAGCTGCCCTTCGTGGATGATCAACCCGGCGTCGATCGCCTGCCCGGCATAGCTGCCAGCCACGACGGCGTCGATAATTTCGTCGAACGGCACGATCACTTCTTTGAATTTCTTTCCCAGGCACATCCGCAACGCCAGGTACGCGGTCGTGCGGGTGCCTGGCACGGCGATCGACTTCTCCTCGAATGACGCCAGCGGCTTCGCCTCGCGGGCAATCAGCATCGGACCGTACTGGTCCCCCATGCTTGCGCCGCAGGTGCAGAGGATGTACTTGTCGGTCAGATAGGCGTAGCCATGCAGGCTGACGGCTGTCAGCTCGAGATCGGCGTTGTGCGCGCGGCGATTGAGCGTTTCGATGTCCACCAACTCATGCTCGAAGCGGTACGGCCCAGTATCGAGCTTGTCGTTGGCGAGCGCATGAAACATGAAGGCGTCGTCCGGATCCGGACTGTGCCCCACGCGAATGAGTTGTGATGCAACCGTGGACATCGTGAAACTTGCTCCCTACCGAAGGCCAAACCAATCCCATCTTAGAGGGCCAGCCAACCGGCATAAACCCCCGGCCCGGTCCGACATCGCGCTGGGCTCCTTCGCGTAAACCGGCGGCCACGCCCAGCGCTTAACCGGCGCGGCGGCGATTCAATCCTCCCAGCCCGCAAATCTTCCGCTGTTTGGCGGCCTCCAGCAGATACGGGGGCCGAAACCCGAAATTCTCACTGGGCAGGAAAGCCGATAAATCGACGAGGAGCCTTCACTTGCACCCGGTGAGCGGAATTGAGCCATGGACTGCGGATGCACCTCTTCCGTTTCGGCGGCCCAAGCGGAGTCGTTACACATTCAGGTGCAGGTGGCCGTGGCGAAGAAGCAGCAGGACGCCATGAAGCTCCAGGGCCAGGCCATCGTCGAATTGCTGCAAGCGGCCGCTGGCTCGCCCCCGAGTGATCGGGCTACGCAATTGGACGTGCAGGCCTAAGACTCCGGAATCGTGCCTGTTTCCCGCCAGCGTGCATTGTGCCGGCTGGGAAATCCCTCCCGCGCTCGTCAACAAAGTTCTTACGCGGCCGCCCGTCCGCCGATTTTCTGAGATAGATGCCCGGTGTCGCCGCGCGCGGTGATGTAGGGCAGGACGGATCACCGAGGGGCATGGACTCGCCCTTTTCCAGGGTTGGATCGATCGGCACACGCGCGATCGGTCGCACTCAGAGAAGTGGGGCGGATCCCATGCCGGAAACTCGATATCTTTCGCGCGATCTATTCGCGCTCGCTTTGCTGACCGTCACGCTTTACGTGGCCGTCGCCGTCGGCACGTACGATCCAGGCGATCCGGTCTTCAGCTTTTATTCGCTGACCGACCAGCCGACGTACGCCGTGCTGCCCACGCCGGAAGTGATTCACAACACCGGCGGGCGGTTTGGCGCGTTGACGTCACACTGGTTGCTGTCCGCGTTGGGGATCGGCGCGTATTACATGTTGTTCTCCGCGACCGTGCTGGCCGCCTGGCTGTTGGCGCGGAAGCGCGTCCGCGATCATTGGCAACGCTTGTTTGGCTGGACGCTGACGCTGGTGGCCTTTTGCTCGCTGGCGGCGCTGCTCACGCCCGGCTGGGCTACGCTGCCGATGATCGGCCCCGGCGGCTACGTCGGCGCGATGGGCAAGGCGATCCTCGTGGAACACTTTGCGAGCGTCGGCGCGTATCTCCTGGCGCTCAGCGTCTTCTGTTGCGGCCTGATGCTTTGCACCGAATACGTCGTGCTGCGAATGGCGTACTGGTCGGTCGTCGCGCCGGCGCTCGGCATTTCACGCCGCGTGCGCAAACCGCGAGTGACGGCGTTGACCGTGCAATCCGTCGAGAAGCCCAAGAAGAAGATCGCGATCCACGCGGAGCACGCGTTGCTGACCGCTGAAACCCACGACGAAGAGGAGGAAGAGGAGTCCGACGAAGAAGAGTCCGCAACCACGGCGGAAGGCGAACCGGCGATTCGCATCGCTGGTAAAGGCGGCAAATCGTCTGAGAAGCCGGCCGCGACCAAGGTGGAGAAGGTCGAAGCAAAGCCCACCGCCAAGGCCGCGACTGCGCCGCGCGCCGTTGAGCCGAAGATCGCTGCCGCCGCGCCGGCTGCCGCAGTTGCGCCGGTTGTCGCCGTGGCGACGAAGCACTCGCCGCAGGCTCCGGCCGAGCCGGCCGAAGAAAACGGGCTGCGGGTCAAAGGTCCGGCCACAAAGGACGAACGTCAAAAGGTCCGTGACGAATTGGACGCCGCGAGTCACACCGAGAATCGTTTCGAGTACCAACTTCCCAGTCTCGACCTGCTGTTGGAGAGCGAGGACGTCGCCTACGACGAGCAGGAAAAGGAGGTCCGACGAAAAGCCAAACTTTTGGAAAAAACCTTCGCCAACTTCGGCTTCAATGTCCGTGTCGTCGAGATCGAGACCGGTCCGGTGATCGCCCAGTACGAAGTGGAGTTGGAAGCTGGCCTCCGGCTCAGCCGCATCACTGGCCTGGCGGAGGACCTGGCGATCGCGCTCCGCGTGCCGAGCGTCCGGATCGTCGCGCCGATCCCTGGCAAAAATACCGTGGGCATTGAAGTTCCCAACGAGCAGCGCCAATTGGTGCGGCTCCGCGAGGTGATCGAAGAAACCGGCGTCCAAGCCAAGAAGATGAAGATCCCCATCTATCTTGGCAAGGACGTGGCCGGTAATCCCATGGTCTGCGACCTGGCGACGCTGCCGCACTTGCTGATCGCCGGCCGCACCGGCACCGGCAAGAGCGTTTGCTTGAACACTATTATCGTCTCGATGCTGATGACCCGTCGGCCGGACGAAGTGAAGATGTTGATGATCGACCCCAAGATGGTCGAGCTGAGTCCCTATAAGACGTTACCGCATTTGATGCACCCGGTCGTCACCGACATGAAAAAGGCCGAGGCGATCCTCGCCTGGGCCGTCGACAAGATGGAGGAACGCTACGCCCTGTTGGCCCGCGCCGGCGTACGGCATATCAGCGGGTACAACCAACTCGGCGAAGAAGAACTGTTCGACCGGCTGCAGCCGGAGTCGGAGGATGAACGTAATTCGATCCCGCTGCATCTGCCGTACATCGTGATCGTCGCCGACGAAATGGCCGACTTGATGATGACCTCGGCCAAGGAAGTGGAACAACACATCATCCGCCTCGCGCAAAAAAGCCGCGCGGTCGGTATCCACCTGGTGCTCGCCACGCAGAAGCCGACGGTCGACGTCATCACCGGTTTGATCAAATCGAACTTGCCCGCGCGGATCGCGTTCCAAGTCGCCAGCCGCACCGATAGCCGCGTCGTGCTGGACGAGATGGGCGCGGACAAACTGCTCGGCAACGGCGACATGCTGTTCCTCTGGCCGGGCACTAGCACGCTGCACCGCGGCCAGGGGACGTTCGTCAGCGACGACGAAATCAATCGCATCATCGCCGTGGTCGGCACGCGCGAGCCGGAATACGCGCAGGAATTGGTGGCGCTCAAACCCGTGGGAGAGCCGAACGACCCGAACAAATTCAAGAGCCGCGACGAGCTCTACGAGGCCGCGATCGAGATCGTGATCCGCGAAGGGCGCGGCAGCGTTTCGCTACTGCAACGGGCGCTCGGCATCGGCTACGGCCGCGCCGCGCGGCTGGTCGACTTCATGGCCGAAGATGGCATCGTCGGCCAATACAACGGCTCGCAAGCCCGCGAGATTCTCATCACGATGGATCAGTGGCTGGTGCTAAGCGGCCAGCAAGCCGACCCGGAAGTCGCCGCGGCGCCGAAACCGAAGCGGAACCGCGTCAAGATCACGGCGCCCGTGGAACCGCCGCCGTTTGAAGCGGAAGAAGTAGCAGACGACACTGAGGAAGCGGACGAGCAAGACGACGAAGCCACGGAAGCCGTTGACGAAGAGGAGGACGCTGACGACGAATCGGCGGATGCAGAGGAAGACTGGTCCGAAGAGGATGAGGAAGAAGGCTTCGAGGAGGAAGAAGACGCTGTTGACGAGACCGAAGAGGATATGACGCAGGATGCTCCGCCGCCCCGCTCCCGCACCGCGTGAAGCGTCAGACAACAAGCTCGGAGCGCGACCGAAGTCCATTGGCCGGTCGCGCCCCGCCTTGGTTCCTACGCTCAATCGACCTTCACACGCGCTCGCGCCGCGAGCATGACCGCCAAAGATGCCGCGACGAGCGCGAACGTCCCTGGCTCCGGCACTACGGTCAGTTCGCCGCCGAAGTGATTGCGCACGGCATTCAAGTCGCCGATGTCGACGGCGCCGTTGAACGGAAACGTGTCGCCGACGACCCCTTCGCCGAACAGGCCGAACTGATTGCGCACGTTGTTCAGGTCGATCACGTTCACCAGGCCGTCGCCGTTCGTATCGCCGGGTGTGATCACCAGGTCAAATGTTTCGCCATCGCCGCCGCCGCCGCCGCCGCCGCCGCCGCCGGTGAGCAGGAATTCGTCGGCGCTGAGTCCCTCCAAGCGATGATAGACTCCGAGGTCTGGCCCAGCATTGAACAGCGAGTAACTGTTGAACGTGGCTTCGTCGGTGAACTCAACGACGCCGTAGAGATCGAGAATCCCGCCCGTCGCTCGTTGCACGAATTCGCCGTCGGCGGAGGTACTCACGCCGCCGAACGCTTCCAGACGCCCGCCGAGTACCGTCACGCCGTCGAGCGAACCAATCAAGATTTGCCCGCCGCCACCAGCGCCGCCGACTTTTTCGAGGGATTCAAAGGCCTGTTCACCGGCCTCGCCGGACTTGCCTTCGGCGCCTCCTCCTCCGCCACCACCGCCGGTGCTGCCTTTGCCGGGTTCAAAGCCTTTGTAACAGTTGTCGCCTCCTCCGCCTCCGCCACCTCCCCCTCCGCCGGCCTTACTCCCGACGCCCCCTTTGCCACCTGCGCCTCCATTCGGCGCTCCACCGCCGCCTCCGCCGCCCCCGCCGGCTCCGTTGGCCGCAGCGTCTTTGCCGTCCTTGCCGTCGGAGGTTGTACCAGCGCCCCCTTTGCCGCCGGCGACGTTGTTGTAGTCGCCGCCGCGCCCGCCATCGCCGCCGCTCTTGGTGTCGAAGCATTTGCCCGACTCACCGGCTTTCCCGGCCTCGCCATTAGCGATCGCTCCGTTGCCGCCGGAACCGCCGTAGGCGCCGCCGCCACCTCCCCCGCCGCCGCCGAAGTGAATGTCGTTGCCCTTTTTGTCCTGACCCGCGACCGTTCCTTGACCACCTGCGCCACCGCTGCCGCCTGCTTCTTGGTAGCCGCCGGCGCCTCCCCCTCCGCCACCGGCCGTCGCGCTACCGCCGGCGCCACCTAACGGATTTCCAGCCGGCTCAGTTGCGCCGCCGGCGCCGCCGTTGGCGCGAATGGAACCGAATACCGTGATCGGACCATCGGCGAACATGGCCACGGCGCCACCGCCTGCACCGCCCCCGCCGCCGGCCGTTGGGCTGCCGAATCCGCCGTGCCCGCCGTTCAAGTTCATTTCGCCGGCGAAATGAATGTCGTTGGACGAGAGCAACAGCAGCGGCGACGCGCCGTCCACCGTCACGCGCACTTGGGGTCCCAAGGTGATGTGCGAAAAGTCGTACGCTGCCAAGAGCGCTTCGGGGTGCTCAAAGCCGCCGGCGAACGGGGCGATTTCGACGAACCGGGTGAACGTCGGATCATTCTGCAGGACGCCGTCGATGGCGTACGTTCCGACATCCGTGAAGAATTGCACATGGCCCGTGTCGACCTTCAGATCGCCGAGCGCCCCGGTGCTGAAGTGCGGGATGGCCGCCCCCGGCAAGACGCCGGGAACCCCCAGGAAGCCGGTGAACGCGATCGCTGCAAGCCCACGGAGCCGCGCTCGGCGGCGGAAGCTCTGCCGTAACATGACTACCTCCGATGAAGAGAGTTGCCGAAGAGAGACTTGGCATCGGGCAGTGCCTGTCTGAGCAACACTCGCGCGTGAGATCGGAAGCGCATTTTGACAAAGATTTTGGATTACGCATCAGTTGAGAAGATCTAGCGTCGGAATCAAGACTGAATGTCAACTGGTGAGCTGTGTATTGCAAAGGCGTGATGGTCGCACGGGTTCGCGAATATCTGCTATGAGCGTAGGTTTGACTGTTAATGATGAACTAATGAAGTCCAACGAATGTGCGGCCCGATAAGCGGTGAGGTAGGGGAAGCTAGACCCGCGCTTCCCAAACGACCCACATCACCTCGCCGGAATTAACCATGCTCCCGCTGCATGTCGTCCAGCGCTCGCGCTGCGCATATCGGCCGTTATACTTCGCCTTGTTTGCCGGATTTGTCGCCACGACGGCCGTGGCGCAAGCGCCGCCAACGGCTTTGCCGCCCCCGCAAGTCGCAGTGCAGCCTTTGCCGCCCGTCGCTGCTCCTGCCGCATCGCTAAACGCGGCACCTGCACCCACCGCGCCTACTGCGACCCCTTCGTCAATGACGCTATCGCCGGGGCAAGTTCAACAAGCCGCGGCGACTTTTCCGATCGCGCAGGCTGCTCCGGCAGAAGAGAAAAAGGACGAAGGCTACGTCGTCGGTAGCGATATGGCGATGACCGCCAGCTTTAAGAACGGGCTGGAGCTGAAATCGAAGCACGGCGATTTTCGCCTGCATATTGGCGGTCGCACGCAGTTTGACGGCGTCTGGCTCGAGAACAACACCGGGTTCTACGAAGGGGCTGGCGGCGTCGGAGATGCCGACGCGGTCGATTTTCGGCGTGCCCGGTTGCGCGTCGACGGCACCGCCTATGAGTTGATGGAGTTCGCGTTCGAGTACGACTTCGCCAACTCGGTGAACGACAACGTCGGCCTGCAACCGGCCGACGAGAACACGAACATCGTCAACGTCACCGCGCCCACTGACCTGTGGTGGGAATTCAAAGAAGTTCCCTGGGTCGGCCACGTTAAGATCGGCAATATGAAGGAACCGCTCGGACTGGAACACAACACCAGCAGCCGATTCCTCGACTTCATGGAGCGGTCCTACAATCAAGACGCCTTCACTGGTCCGTTCAACAACGGCTTCTCGCCGGGCATCATGTTCTGGGACACGTTGTTCGACGACCGCGCGCTGATCGCGGTCGGAGCGTTCAAAAACACGAACAACGTCTTCGTGTTTGACACCGGCGACGGCGAAGGCGCGCTCACCGGCCGCTTTACTTGCTTGCCCTGGTACGACGAACCGAGCAAAGGGCGCCGGCTGCTCCATTTTGGCATTAACGGCAGCTTTCGCGACCTTGACAACAATGGCCGGCTGCGTGTGCGATCGCGAGCATCGCTGCGAAACGGTCCTGGCGCGCTCAATCCCGTGCTCGCCGATACAGGTTTCATCAATGGCGACAATCAGACCATTTTCGGTCCCGAAGCCGCTTTGGTGCTGGGACCGCTGTTGATCCAGTCGGAGTACATGGGATCGTTCTTGAACAACGCATCGAGCGGCGGCGTCGATCGTGGCACGGTTTTCTACCACGGTTACTACTGCGAAGCGCTTTACTTCTTGACCGGAGAGCACCGCTTGTACGAAGCGGAACGTGGCGCCTTTGGGCGCGTCGTGCCGCATGAAAACGCCTACATGGTGCGCAGCGGCGGAGGGCGCGGCTGGTGCTTCTGCCGGGGCGCCTGGCAAGTCGGCGCGCGCTTCAGTCATCTCGATCTCCGAGACTCCGGCATCGACGGCGGCGTGATCCAAGACGTTACGCTGGGCCTGAATTGGTTCCTGAATCCCAACTTCAAGTTTCAGTGGAACTACGTCTACACGGACCGCGACGCGGCCGGCGCACCCGACGGCGGCCATTCCCACGGCGTCGGCGCTCGCGTGGCGCACGACTTCTAATGCGGTTCTAGTGCGGTGGTTCATTAGTAGTTGACCTGGAACTGCATCCGCAAGATCTCGCCTTCGAATTGCTCGTAGGACCGTCCGGTCGCAAAGGCGGTCGTGTTCGTCCGGTCGGTGATCGTGTACTGCATGGCGAGTTCCATCTGCTTGTTGAACTGCCACTCGACGCCGACTTCGAATTCATCGATATCGGTGAACGGCGCGTTACGTTCCGCCTTGTAGCCACCCTGGTAGTACTGCCAGCGGGCAAATGGGAAGAACGTGCCGTGGCACTGGCTCACGTAGCGGTACATAACCATCGCGTAACCGCCGTAGAGGGAGCGCTCGACGACCTCCGTCTGCGCATCGTTTAACCCAGGTCCGCGCCCCACGTTCCATTCCGACTGAAAGCCCCACGGCTGCGGATACCACACGAACGTGCCGGCGATGCGCTCGTCGACGATCCCGCGGTTGCCGGTCTCCAGCGTGCCTTGCGGTCGCACCGCCGGGCCGACGCCCAACGGCGCAATCGGACTCGAAAGCACGACATAGTCGCCGTGATAGGCCTGAATGCCGACCTCGACGCACTGGCTGCTCGGCAACTGAAACGGCAAGGTCAATCGTCCCACGACATGGGCGCGATCGTTCTGTTCCAGAAACGATCCGCCTTGCCCATTGTAAACGCCGAAGCCTAGCACGCCGTAGTTGCCGGAACCCTTGAGGCCCTCGTCTAGCACGTACTTGAAAAAGTCTTGCGCGCTCTCGGGAGTCCAATAGTAGAACACGCCCAGATCGCGCTCGTTTCTCACGGAACTGTTGATGGGGTCAGTGCGGTCGAGCGGGATGCGGTTGGAGCTGGACTGCATGTTCTCCCAGCCGTAGGGAACTTTGGATTGTCCCAGGCGCATGCGATGCACCTTGTTGTCCGTCAGATAGACGTCGCCGTACCAGTCGCGGATTTGCGTGAAGTAGGTCGCATCGGTGCTGCCCGGCACGGAAGACGCGAAGTCCGGTTGTAGATAGACGTAGAGGCGTTCCGAAACGTCGCCGGAGATGATCACGCGCGCCCGGCGGATCAGAAACGTCTGATTGTCGCCGACGGAACGGTCCCCCACGATCTGCGCCGGGGCGCCTTCTTCGTCGAACACCTCGTTCAAGCGGAACTGCGCGTAACCGCGAATGCTCAATCGCTCGTACCAGGCCTTTTCTTTTTCATCGCCGCCACCGCCTTGACTTCGGGTCTGCTGGTCCACAGTCGTGATCGAAGGGTCTTGCACGCCCGCCCAGTATTGCCGGAAGCGGGACTGTTCCGCCTCGGCGGTCTGCGTCGAACTCAGCTCGGCCAGCCGGGCTTCCGTCGATTGGAGACGCGCGTAAATATCCGCGAGCTCCGCAGACACCGCGGGCGGCGTAACCGGCGGCGCCAGCACAGGTTGAATCTGCGTGGCGACGGCAGCCGCCGGAGGCACGATGGTCAGCTGCGTTTCCTGCTGTGCCACTGCCAGTTCGGACAGCAGGCCAACCGCGAGCATCGACGCCAAATGTCGCGCGACGCGAAGTGAGGTGACTTTCATTTGCGTCCTTGAGGGGCACAGCATTAATCTTCGTTAATGCTGTGCTCATCGGCTGAACTCCTACCACCGCTTTATTAGCTTTCTTCGCGTGAGTCGACGCAGACGCCCCAGTTTCACTTATTCCCTGTTTGCTCGTGTGCTCGAACGCGATTGTTTTGAAATGGTCCGCGACTTTGCTGGTTATTCCGCGAATTCCCAGACCGCTTGCAACGGTCATTCCGGATCGGCCGCTGGTCGATGTCACTCCTACCGCCGGCACATCCGGTGGAACCCGATCCGACAACGGTAGGCCTCACAGATCGACGGCCGCGCGATGAGTCGCAGACCCGACAGTCGCACGGTGATTTCAAGTTTCGTTTCTGACTCAGGGACGCGCCGGGGCCGACGGACTGTGCGCGCCCCATGCCTAACGCCGGTAGGGAGCCTACTGTTCCATGCGCTACGCCGTTTCGATACTGGGCGCTCTGGCGCTTGCGCTGGCCATGCGCACGCCGAGCCATGCGCAATCGCCCGATGCCGCGCGACTCGATGCGCTGCAGCGCCAGTTAGCTCAACAACAGGCTGAGCTGCAGCAACTGCGCCAGCAGGTCGATTCGCAACAAGCAACGATCGAGCGGCTGCCGCCGACCGTCGCGCCGGTGTCCCTGCAGTCGGGCAGCCCCAACACTGGCAAGGGCCCCGTCGAAAAGGCGGCGGAGCCGAAGAAGGGGGACGACGGCTGGATCGATCTCTCCACGGAGAAATGGACCGTCAAGCTCGGCGGCCACGTCCAGACTGACTACGTAATGTGGGCCGATCACACGCCCACGATTCCCGCACAGAACTATTTCGAGTTCCGTCGCTTACGTCTCGTGGCCGACGGCACTGGCTATGGCGTCTTCGATTTCCGGCTGCAAATGACGCTGGAGCCGGAGACCGTCGGCGAAAGCGGCGGCGCGGCGACTTCGCCCGATGTGAAAGACGCCTATCTCTCGATGAACGAGATCCCCTTCGTCGGCCGCGCCCGCATCGGCAATTTCTTCGTGCCGTTCGGCTTGGAACAGGTCACCAACGATACGAACAACATCTTCCTCGAGCGGTCGATTCCGACGCAGGGCGTGTTCACGGCCGACCGGGAAGTCGGCGTGGCGTTTTACAACTGCACGGAGGATCAAAACCTGAGCTGGTCGTGCGGCGCGTTTTTCGACAGCATCAGCGATACGATCAAGGAACGCATCGACGACAACCAGGGCCTGCGCCTCAGCGGCCGCGTCGTCTGGTTGCCGTATTACGATGAACCCTCCAAGGGGCGCTACCTGATCCACACCGGCGCCGGCGTGCTCTACACCGACGACCACGACAACAGCATCCGCTTCCGAACGCGCCCGCAGATTCACGAAGGCCCGCGGCTGATCGACAGCGGCGCGCTGCTCGGCAGCACGTACACGACGGGCAACGTCGAGTTGGCGGGCGTCTATGGACCGTTCACGGCGCAGAGCGAGGCCTACGTCTCCACTGTGAACCTCAGCAACGGCGATCAGAAGACCTTCAACGGCGCGTACGTTCACTTCAGCTACTTCCTGACCGGCGAGAACCGGATCTACGAACGGTTCGGCCAGCACGGCGCGCAGTTCGGTCGCAATGTGCCGTTCACCAACTTCTTCCTGGTCCCCGGTGGCGCTGGCTGGGGCGCGTGGGAGACCAAGGCCCGCGTCTCGTACCTCGATTTGGACGAGGTCGATCGCGGACGCTACAACGACTTCACGGCCGGCGTCAACTGGTACTGGACTGAGCGGATTCGCGTGATGTTCGACTGGATTCATCCCATCACCACGGCGGAAACCACGTTCGGCGAAACCGAATCGGACATCCTCGGCATGCGGTTCGACTTCAACTGGTAGTCGTCGCCGAACTTCTTCAACTCATATCCCCTCGCGGGGAACCAATACAAGGGACCTAGGAATGCGCGGACATCTGATTACCGGCCTGCTGTGCGCGGCGATCTGCAACACCTGGCTTGCAAGCGTATCGAGCGCCGGCGACGGCTGCTGCACCCACTGCGGTTGCTCAGCGCATTGCCGCAAGGTGTGCCGGCTCGTCAAGGAAGAAAAGAAGGTGGAGATCACCTGCTGGGGCAGCCAGTGCGAAGATTTTTGTCTACCGCTCCCCAGCCGCCCCGGCTGCAAGCATTGCAAGATGGTCTGCGCCGAGTGCGACGACGTCTCCTGCGATTGCTACCAGCCCCACGCGACGCCGAAGAAATTCGTCTGGCGCGACTGGATCCCCGGCTGTGCGCGGGTTCACACCAAGAACAAGCTGATGAAGAAGGTCGTCGAAGAAAAAGTGCCGGCCTACAAATGGGTCGTCGAAGAGTTATGCGACGAATGCACGCACTGTTGCCGCGTGGAAAACGCGGACCTCGTACGCGAAGCCGCTCCGAACGACGCGATTCCGCTGCCGCCGACCGAAGGCGAGACGCTGGCCATGGACCAGCGCTAAGCTAGGTCCTCACCTTATATACGGCCGGCTCCACAGCTGCCGGCAGCGAGCCGAAGTTCACGATCTACCCGGAAGCCGGACACGATTCGTGGACGGAAACGTACAACAACGAAGAATTGTACAAATGGCTGCTGGAGCAGTCCCTGGCGAATCGCAAGAAATGACGCTCGCGGTGGGACC
>JALHLM010000117.1 GCA_022844585.1 Pirellulales bacterium
CTATGTTCGTCGCGCAGACCGACGATGGAGCGCACGAGTGCCAGCTTGTCGGTCATGCCGGCCAGTCGCGGCAGCAGCTCGCAGATCTGAATGCCCGGCACGTTCGCATCGATCGGCTTGAACTCACCGCGAATGCCTTCCGGAGCGTCCGGCTTGAGATCGAACGAATCCTGATGCGCCAGCCCGCCGGACAGGTAGACCATGATCACGGACTTGTGCGATCGCGCGACCTGGCCAGACTCCTCGGCGGCCAACAGCCGCGGCAATGACAGGCCGCCGACAGCCAACGAGCCGATCTGCAAGAACGAGCGGCGAGAAACGCCATCGCAATAACGAGCATGCGGACCAAGTGGCTTGGGCATCGGCTGGCTCCGGGTCGAGGCGTCCGGCTATAGCATAGCGGTCCGGTAGCCGTTTCGGCAACTCGCCGAGCCAATCGGAGCCCGGTCAGCCTGGTACCCCACGCTAAGGCGCGCGACGATTCACGAATGCCTGAACCATCGCCCCGTGGTGACCTCATCTGCTACGAAAGTCGAAGCTAGTTCTTCTTCCGCTTCAACGAACGCTCAAGATAGACGACGTTCGCCCGAACGCCTTCGAGATCGGGACAGAGGCGCAGAGCGCGCTTAAAGCTTTCCAAGGCATCGGAGTGATTGCTCAGATGCAAATGGCACTGCCCCATGCCGGCGGCGGCGAGGAAGTGATACGGATTGATTTCGAGCGCCTGATGGCAGTCCCGGATCGATTCCTTGTGCCGGCCGCCTTGGAAGTAGGCGACGGCGCGTTGATTCCAGGCCTCGGCGAACCAGGGGGCCTGCTCGATGAGTTCCGTGGCCCGAACGATGGCTTCGTGATAGCGTTGGGCGGCGTTCAGGCGGATGACCGATTCCAGAAGTTCTCGCTGCTCTTCGCTGCCGGAGCGGCGCCAGACGTTGCGAATGGCGTTTTCGGCCAGCGTGCGCACCGCGCGGTCTTTATCCTGCAGGCAGCGGCCCAGCACCTGGTTCGAATCGTAGTCCGCCAGGAAACCGAGCGCCAGAACGGCCGAACGCCGCACCGCGGGGCTGCCATGCGCGCTCAGGCGTTCCAATGTCCCTAACGTATAGCGCTGCGACACCTTCTTGATGAACTTGGCGGAATCCGGGTTCGTCAGGTAGGCTTGGTAGTAGCCTTGCAACAGCGCGATGCGCATCGAGGGACTGCTCATGGTGCGACTCCGAAGTGCAATGAACTTGAGCGACTGCCCGACTTGCTGATCCATCTCCGGTGCGGCGATTAGACCATCGCCGCTCCTCGCCAACATCCATTCGCTTTCACAACCAGGACTGACCGAGCGAAACTTGCTCCCGACTCGGAGCGAAAAGGAACGGCCCACACGCTCCTTCCCTGCCGCGTCGTCCTGGCCTTAGCACTGAGTGTAACCATGACCTTCCATCCAGCCAACCAAAAAGCGCGGGGCCCATCGATTTTCACGGGCCCCTGGTTGGGAACGCATCGGCGGCCGTCCATGCCGCGCCGGCGGCATCGGGAATTCACGCGAATCTCGCGGAATGCAAAGCACGCAATTGGCCTATTTCGCCATTTTTTTTGCTTACCATGCAGGCGAATCGCCCGGGTGATTCTGGTGGCGGTCCTGGTGCTGTCGATCGATCGCGCTGCGCCGTGTCGCGCCGCCGAAGCCGCGGCGTGGCGGCAGCCCGCTTCGGTCACATGGGGCGGCGTTCCGTTGCGCGACTCGATGCGGCGCTTTGCCGATTCGCAGTCGTTGTTTGTGATCGTCGATCGCCGCGTCGATCCCGGCCACAAGTTGGAATTGTCCGCGGCCCAAGTCCCGGCGCGCGAGATCGTGCTGGCCGCCGCCAAGCAGGCCGGCGCCGAGGTTTCGTTTGTCGGCCCGTTGGCGTATCTGGGGCCTGATTCGAGTTGTCGAAGACTGGCGACGACCGCCGCGCTGCGCACACAGGAAGCGCAGCGGTTGCCGACGGAGCTTCGGAAGGCATTGCTGGCGCGCGGCGCTTGGACCTGGGACGACTACGCCACACCCAGGGACCTCGTCGAAGCCTCCGCCAAAGAAGCCGATCTAACCGTCGCAGCGTTGGAACTGATTCCCCATGATCTCTGGGCCGGAGCACAGTTGCCGCCGTTGACGCTCGTGGCGCGGCTGACCATCATCCTGGCGCAGTTCGATTTGACGTTCCGCGTCGATGTCGAAGGGAAATCGCTCGTCATTGAACCGCTCCCGGAGCACGTGACGATCGAAAAGGACTATCCTGCCGGCGCAAATGCTCAACAACGCGCCGAAGCCTGGCGCAAGCGTGCGCCCGAGGCGGAGATTGAAGTGCGCGGCCAACGCATCGCAGTGCGAGGAACTATTGAAGAACACGAGTCGCTCACCACTCCCGACAAGCCGGCAAACAAGCCCGACGATCCTGCGCCGGGCGTCCAAGTCTACACACTCACGGTCTCCGGCAAGCCGCTCAGCGCGGTGCTACCACAACTCGCAAAGCAACTGCAACTGGAGCTCAAGCTCGACGAAGCTGCCCTCCAAGCCCGTGGCGTAACGCTCGATCACATCGTCGAACTGCAAGTCAAAGAAGCCACGCTCAAGGAACTACTCGACGAACTCTTCAAAAACAGCGGGCTGGAGTACCAATTCGACCTGGAAAAGAAGACGCTGGAGGTAAGGCCCTTCGGGGAATGACGAATGTCGAAATCCGAATGACGAATGAATGTCGAAGCTCGAATGACGAATCGAATGCCCGGTACGCCGACTAAGAATCATTCGTCATTCAGTCATTCAGTCATTCGGATTTCGACATTCGTCATTCCTTCACATACATCCCCTCGATCTCCGCGGCGAAGTTCTTCGCGATGTTGGTGCGGCGGAGTTTCAGTGTCGGGGTGAGTTCGCCCGAATCGATCGAGAACGGCCGGGGGATCAGGCGGAATTTACAGACTTGCTCGTATCGCGAGACGTCGGCCAGTCGCTGACGGATGCGCAGCTCGTATTGCTCCAGCACGGCCGGATTCTCCATCGCCGCTTCCAGCGACTGCCACGAGGCGCCTTGGTCCGCGCGCAAGTTTTCGACGTTGGGGACGATCAACGCGGTGAGATAGTTGCGCGCGTCGCCGATGACCATCGCCTGCGCGATCCAGGGATCGGCCGTGAGCAGCGCTTCGAGCAATACCGGGGCGATGTTTTTTCCCGCGGCCGTGACGATCAGCTCCTTCTTGCGACCCGTGATCTTGAGATATCCCTCCGCGTCGAGTTCGCCCAAGTCGCCCGTCAGGAGCCAGCCGTCGCGGATCGTATCGGCCGTGGCGTCGGGGCGTTTCCAATAGCCTTGCATCACCAGGTCGCCGCGGCAGATGATCTCGCCGTCGGGTGCGATCGCCACCTCGACGCCGGGCGCTGGCTTGCCGGCCGTCCCGATGCGATTGTTGCCGGGACCATTGATCGAAATCACCGGCGACGATTCGGTGAGGCCGTAGCCTTGGCCCAGTTCGATACCGTGTTCGTTGAAGAACCTCGCGACGTGATCCGGCAATGCCGCGCCGCCGGAACAACAGAAACGCATCCGCCCGCCGAACAACTTGCGCAGTTCGTCAGGACTCGGATCGCGCCCCCCTGCGGTGACGTAGCGCATCACCTTTTCGTAGAAGTACGGCACCGCGGTCAACACCGTGGGATGCACTTCCGCGCAATTCGCGAGCACCTGTTCCGGCCCTTCGCCGATGGCCAACTCCGTGCCGCCCGCGATCCAGAAATACAGGTCGCAGGTCCGCGCGAAGATGTGACTCAGCGGCAGCCAGTTGAGCTTCAAGTCTCCTTCGACCGGCGGAAACGCGGCCAAGGTGGAAAGCACGTTCGACGCCAGGTTCCACTGGCTGAGCATTACGCCCTTCGGCTCGCCCGTGGTGCCGGACGTGTAGAGGATCGTGGTGAGATCCTCCGGCCGCGTCTTGGCAACGGCGTCGGCTTCAATGCGCCGCGCTTCGGCGTCGTTCACTTCGGCCGCCAGATCCCAGAGCCGCGGAATAGGCTCACCGCCGAGCGTTTCTTCGCAAGCATCGTAACTGACGAAACGAACGCGATCCCCTAAGTGACCTTGCTCCGGCGCCAGCTTGGCCGCTTGTTCCGGTCCAGAAAGAATTGCCAGCACCGCCTCGCTATCGACGATTTGATAGGCGATCTGCGATCCGGTCAGCAATGCATGAACCGGCACCTGCACGCCCCGCGCGAGTTGAATCGCCAAATCCGTGACGATCCACTCATAGCGATTGCGCGAGAGATGAATCACCCGCTCGCCTGGCCGCACGCCGAGTTGCACCAGCACGGCCGCGACACGCCGCACGTCGGCCGCTAGCTCGTCCCAGGTGATCGCTTGGTAATTGCCGTCGCGCTTGCAGTACAAAGCCCGCCGCGATCCGGACTCGGCGATCCGCGCGGAGTAAAGGGCGAGGAGCGTCGTGGGCGTGGAGTAGTCGATCATGGGAGGGAGTAGGTGAAGTAGTCAGTAGGTGAAGTAGGCGGAGTAGGGGAGCGGCTTCGCCAGTAGATGCTTGCTACTTCACCTACTAACTACTACGCCTACTTTCTTAGCGCTTACGCGACCCGCTCGAACACCGTGGCGATGCCCTGGCCGACGCCGATGCACATCGTCGCCAGGCCGAGGGTCGCGCCGGTGTCGACCATGGTGTGAATCAACGTCGTGGCGATCCGTGCGCCGCTGGCGCCCAGCGGGTGGCCGATGGCGATCGCCCCGCCGCGGACGTTCAGCTTGTTTTCGTCGACGCCCAGCATGCGTGCGCACGCCAATGCTTGAGACGCGAAGGCCTCGTTGATTTCGATCAGGTCGATGTCGGACAACTTCAGGCCGGCGCGCTTGAGGGCTTTTTGGGTAGCTGGAACAGGACCGGTGCCCATCACCGCGGGATCGACGCCCACGACAGCCGTGGCGCGGATGCGCACCAAGGGCTTTAAGCCGAGCGATTTTGCCCGTTCGTCGGACATGATCAACATCGCCGCAGCGCCGTCGTTCAGAGGCGAGCTATTTCCCGCGGTCACCGTGCCGATGCCCGGCATAAACGCCGGCTGGAGCGCGGCGAGTCCTTCCGCGCTGCAATCGGGGCGCACGCATTGATCGAAGGTGATCAGCTTGCGATCGCCTTGCTCATCGCGTCCCCAAACCGGTACGATCTCCGGCTTGAACAGGCCGCCGGCGTGCGCGGCCGAGGCGCGTTGGTGGCTTCGCAACGCGAAGGCGTCTTGTTCTTCGCGGGAGATTCCCTGCGTTTGCGCGAGGAACTCCGCCGTATAGCCCATGTGCAGCGCGCCTTTCGACGTCCGCTGGAAGAGCTTGGGGTTGAGGTTGAAGTCCTTGTCCATCGGAATGTGGTGCATGTGCTCCAGCCCGCCGACGATTTGCACGTCTTCGGCGTCGGCCACGATGGCATGGGCCGCCTGGTTCAAGGCCTGCAGGCTCGACCCGCAGAGCCGGTTGATGGTCGCCCCGCCAGCATGAATCGGCAAGCCGGCCATGAGACCCACGGCGCGGGCGACACAGAAACCCTGCTCGCCTTGCTGTTGCGTGTTGCCCAGCACGACGTCTTCCACTTCCGCGGGATCGATGCCGCTCCGCTCCACGACCGCTTTTACCACGGCCGTGGCGAGGTCGTCCGAGCGGACTTCGCGGAAAAATCCCTTCTCAGGATGGGCACGGCCAACGGCCGTCCGGGCACATTCAACGATGACGGCGTGTTTCATGGGAATAGTGTGAAGTTTTCAGTGTTCAGTTTTCAGTGATGAGGAATTGTACGTGCAACGGATAAGAGTGCTGAAGTAACAAGAGTCAGTTCGCAGAACAGCCTGTTGGCAAATACTGAAAACTGAACACTGAAAACTTCAAACTCCCCTCTACCCGTAAAACGCCTTTCCTTCTTTCGCCATCCGTTCCAGCATCGGCGTGGGTTTCATGCGTTCGCCGAGGTGCTGGTAGGGCTTCAGTTGTTCGATGATTTTGGCGGCGCCGAGGGTGTCCGCCCAGAAGAGGAGGCCTCCTTTGAACGGCGGAAAGCCAATGCCAAAGATCAGGCCGAGATCGACGTCGCGCGGGTCGCGGACAATCTTCTCGTCGAGAATCCGCGTCGCTTCCAACACCATCGGCAGGAACAGCCGCTCGCTGATTTCCTTGCCGGGAATTTTGCGCGTTTCGCGCATCAGCGGGGCGATCAATTGATCGAGCGCCGGATCCGGGGACGGTTTCCCTTTCTTGCCCGTGTAGAGCGAGAACCCCACGCCCGATTTTTCGCCCAGCCGCCCGGCTTTGACCATCGCCTCCAGCAGCGGCGATTTGACCACGCGATCGGGAAACGCCTCGTGCATCACGTTGCCCGCATGGAAAGCAGTGTCCAGCCCGACGACGTCATACAGGCCAATCGGCCCGATCGGCATGCCAAAGGCCTTGGCGGCCTTGTCGATATCCTTGATCGGCGCCCCTTCGAGCAGCAGCTCCAGCGCCTCGTTCATATACGGTAACAGCAGGCGATTGACCAGGAAGCCGGGCCCGTCGTTGACGACGATCGGCGATTTACCGATGAATTTGCAATAACCGACCGCCGTGGCGATCGTCTGGTCGCTGGTCTGCGGCCCGCGGATGACTTCCACGAGCGGCATCTTGCGGACGGGATTGAAGAAGTGAATGCCCACGAAGCGTTCCGGCTTCTTCACAGCTTCCGCCAGGCGACCGATCGAAATCGCCGACGTGTTGGAGGCCAGAATCGCGTCGTCGCGGAGTTTTGGTTCCAGGCGACGGAACAACGCCTGCTTGGCGTCCGGTTTCTCGATGATCGCCTCGATCACCAGGTCGCAGGTCGAAAACTCAATATCGTCGACGGCCGGGTTGATGAGCGGAGCGAATTCCAGGGTCCGCTGGACGTCGGCGCCTTTCGTCAGTTTGTTGAAGGAAACTTCCTCTAACACATTCCGCACGCCGCGCTGCATCGCCTCGGGCGAGGCGTCGTTGATGACCGTCGCCAGCTTGCGCTTCACGCCGGCCGCGGCGATGCCCGCGCCCATGATTCCGGCGCCGATCACGCCGACCGACTTAATCGCCGCGGGCTTGATCGATGCGTCGGTGACGCCGGGATCCTTTTTGTTGCGGTCGGTCAGGAAAAAGACGTTGATCAACGCGCGGCTGATCGGCGAACCGAACAACGCCGCCATCCCTTCGGCTTCGGCGACGCAAGCGGCCGTTTCGTCCACAGCGATCGAGCCGAGCATCAATTCCAGCGCCGCCAACGGCGCAGGGTATTGTCCCTTGGTCTGCTGTTGGATATAGGCTGAAGCGGTCGCGCCGAGGAACGCCAACTCCGTTTCGCTCATTTCAATCGGCTTGGACCAGCGTTCGCGATCGCGGAGGTAATCGCCGGACGCCTTCTCAGCGCGCACCAGCGCGATCGCAGCCGACTGCAACCGCTCCGCCGGCACGACGTCCGTCGCCAGGCCCATCGCATAGGCGGCGCGCGAATCGATCGATTCGCCGCTGCTAATCATTTCCACCGCGTTGCTCAGGCCCACGATTCGTGGCGTCCGCACCGTGCCGCCCCAGCCCGGGAAGATGCCGATCTTTACCTCGGGGAAACCGAGTTGCGCTTGCGGGCGATCGGACATGATCCGGCGATCGCACCAGACGGCCAGTTCCGCCCCGCCGCCGACGCACATCCCGTCAATGGCGGCCACGGTGACAAACGGCGTCTTGGAAAGCCGTCGGAAAAGTTCTTGCCCGCGGCGGCACATCGCCACGGTATCGGCGGGCTGGATGTCTTTGGCAGCGGCGAATTCCCGCAGGTCGGCGCCGGCGATGAAGATGCCAGGCTTCGCCGAGACGAAGATCAGCCCCGCCAGGTCGGTGCGCTTTTCCAGCCCGGCCAGGTGACTGTCGAGCTCGTCCAGCACATGGCGGGAAAAAATATTGGCGCTCTTGTCCGGAGCATCGAGCGTAATCAACGCGATATCCGGTTCCGGAAACGAGACGCGCATCGCCGCGGCAGCCATCGGGCGGTCCTTCAAGGCAACGTGCATCGCACGGCCCGTCGCGGGCCGGTGCGATCCACTGGTTCCTGCACTCACCGAGTAGTAAGCTGACCCCGACAACGCGTGGGCGCGGGCCGCGTCAAGCTTGATCCAGCACCCTTATAGCATACGACGCAAGATGCCTGCCAGCACTTCGGCGACCAGCGCGAGCGCCGTCAGAATCCCCACGCAAGCCCGTAGCCTCCCCACACTAGCCCGACGCGCCAGCGAGGGAGAGTTGACGCGGGCTACAATTACGGCCGGAAACTCTCGTGCCCCGTCGCCCCCCGCTCGCTGGCGCTTCGAGCTAAATGCACCCGCAGAAAAAACCAAGCGATGGGTGCCACTGGCGGCTTGTCCGCCAGTGCGGAATCGACTCGGCTTGCAGACACTACGCCAGCACTGGCGGACAAGCCGCCAGTGGCACCCCACATCAAACTTTCTGCCGGCGCACTTAGTGAGGACATGCCTCGCGCTCGCTCTATTCTTCTGTCTAACCGCGCCGGCATTCGCCGCCGACGAGCCCCAAAAGCCGGCCACTCCAACCGCCGTGGCCGCGATGGGCGTCGCAGCGGCACTTTCAATCGCGGGCATAATCGCGGCAATCTGCTTTGGCCCCCGCTTGACGGCCGCCATCGGCGTGGTCGGAATGACGCGGATCGCACTTCTGAGCGGCGTGCATTTCGCGATTTCGTTTACGTCGCGGATCGCCGACGCCGTGATCAGCGTGCTGGTCGGGCCGTACTTCATCTTCGTCAGCGGCATCGGCGGCGAAGTCCTCCCCACGCTGATCCAGGCGGTCACCGTGGCGATTATCCCGCGCCCCGGCACGTTGGCTCTCTCGAATCTCACGGTCGCCATCCTGAACGGCATCTGCGCCGGCGAACTGGGGCCGACCGATATTTGGTTCGCCATCGTCGGAGCAACTCTCGGCGAGTTTTGCCTACTGCTGACAGGCGCGACGAAGTGGTCGGGTGATGTGATGCCCTTCGCTCCGCGAGATTGGTCCTGGCCTTTGCGCTGCGCGCTCGCGCTATCGATCTACAACGGCGCCTCCTGGTTCCTGCTCTACTGCATGTATGAGGTTTTGTCGCGGTTGTACTATCCGCCAAGCTACATCGCCGCTGTGGCGCTCATCGTCGGCGCGTTGTATGGAGGACTGGGCGCGATCGTCGGCGCGCGCTGGGGCGTGCGGTTGCGGGAGATCTGTTGATGCCTGCGACGATCGAATGCCGAAGGCTACGTTGCTCGTTTCCGACCGGCGACGCTCCAGCCCTGAACGACGTCACGTTTTCGCTGCCACCGGGGAGCGTGACGCTGTTGATTGGCCAAAGCGGCGCCGGCAAGTCGACGCTGCTTCATGCGCTGGCCGGATTGCTGGCGGACAACGTCCAATCGCTGCGACAGGGCGAAATTGACATCGCCAGCCATGATCCGCAGCGGCTGCCGGCCGCGCGGCGCGCGGCGCTCGTGGGTCTCGTGCAACAATCGCCGGACACGCAGATTTGCACGACGACCGTGGAATCCGAAGTCGCCTTCGGGCTGGAAAACCTGGCGATCGAATCCAGCGAAATCGATCGCCGCATCGACGAGGCGCTGCGACTCGTCGGTTTACAGGAACTTCGCCAGCGTTACGTAACGCAACTTTCCGGCGGCCAGCGGCAACGCCTTGTCCTGGCGGCCGTATTGGCGATGCGCCCCGACATACTGTTGCTCGACGAACCGCTCAGCCAACTCGATCCCGGCGCCGCGGCGCAGTTTCTGGCGGCGATCGACAACCTGCCCGAAGGCGGCCCCACCATCGTCGTCGCCGAGCACCGCACCGTGGCCTGGAGGGAACGCGCCGATCAGTTGCTGGTCCTGAAAGAGGGCCGTCTCACCGCGAATCTGCCGCGCGACGACTACGCCGCTTGGGACGCGGAGTTATGGCAGTTGCGCGCCCAGGATTCGTCAGTTCGCTCGAAACAGACAGCACCAGGTGCGTCACTCGTCGAGGTCGATCGCTTGACCTTCACATTCGATCGGCGTCGCTCGGCTGTGTTGAATGATGTTTCGTTCCGAGCGCATGCCGGCGAGCGCATCGCGCTCCTCGGCGCCAACGGCTCCGGTAAGAGTACTTTGCTGGCTATCCTCGCGGGCCTACATGAACCGCAAAGCGGGACGTTGAAGTTCCTAGGTGCGGCGGCCGTCGGGCTCGTGCGACAGAATCCCGATACGCAATTGTTCTGTCGAACGGTGCGTGACGAACTGGCCTTCGCGCCACGACATGCCGGTTGTTCGCGCGATGAGATTGGCGAGCGCGTGCGCGATGCGGCCGAGCGCTTCGAATTGACGCGATTGCTCGCTCGCTCGCCGCTGCTCTTAAGCCAGGGCGAGCGCCTGCGCGTCGCCGTGGCGGCGACGTTTACCATGCGCGCGTCGATCTTGCTGCTCGACGAACCGACCACCGGGCAGGACCCGCGGCACGAAGCGCAGTTAATGCACACGCTGACAGATGCCGTCGCCACCGGCGGACCTCCCCAGACGTTGATCTTCAGCACGCACGACCTCCAGGTCGCGAGACTCTACTCCGATCGGGTGATTGTTCTCGACGAAGGACGAATTATCGCTGATAGTGCGCCCGAGCCAGCCATTGAAGCGTTCGAGGCCTGTTTGCGCGGCATGGTGGCGCGGGAGCGCGGGCCATGAACTGGTCTCACGCCTTGCGCCAGGTCGAACCGCGGCCTTGGCTGGTGCGGGTCGATCCGCGATTGAAACTCCTGTGGGTCGCGACGATTTCCATCGGCTGCATCTGGTTCGATTCCGTCGCGATGTTGGCCGCCCTGTGCCTGGTCGCGGCCTGTCCGCTGTTCGCGATTCGCTTTCCGTGGCGGGCCGCGGCGGCCTATGCATTCCTCGTGCTACTGGTGATCTGGAGCACCGTCTCGTCACAAGGCCTGTTTTATTTCGACACCAGTCGCCCGCCGCTGTTCACGATCGTGCCGGCGTTCACCTGGCTCGGGCGTAACTACTCCGGCCTGCACTTCTACACGGAAGGCGCACGCTACGGCGCCGGGCAATCGCTTCGATTCGTCGCAAATCTCTTGGCTGGCAGTTCCGTGGCACTGTCCACCAGCCCGGAACGACTGATGGCCGCCCTCGTGCGATTGCGCATCCCCACGCCGCTCAGCTACATGGGCACCGCGGCGCTCCGTTCAATTCCCTTGGCCTTGGAGGAATGGGCGGCACTGCGACAAGCATATCAACTGCGCACCGGTCGACGCGGTGTAGGGCGTTTTCAGTTACCGAGAATTCGGCTACTGGAAGAACTTAGACTGCTCGAGCCGCTGTTGGCCAACACACTGCGCCGCGCCTCGGCTTTGGCTTTCGCAGTCCAAGCCCGCGGATTCGATCCCAGGCAGCCGCGCACTCATTTCCCGCCGCTTCGGATGCGAGCATGGGAAAAGGTTGCGTGCGCGCTATTGGTCGGCCTTTGGATTGCCGCGCTGACATTTTCATTGGCTAAGTCGTAATCCCGACTTGCCAACGAAAAATCGCCCCTGGCCGCGAATTTTGCGACCAGGGGCGACGAAGGGGACCAAGCCGATTTCTGTGGGCTGAAAAATCTCTCCCGGATGCTCGTCTTAGAAGGCGTACTGCACGCCGGCAAATCCGCCGTGCAACAACAAATGTCCGTTGCTGTCGATGTCGTTGATCGCCGGGTAGTCCACCAGGAAGGCCGGGATCTGTTCGTCAGAGAGAGCCAAACCGCTGACCGCCACCAGGCGATAGCCGCCGAACACGCTCCAACGCTGCGTCAACTGCCAATTCACTCCCAGGTCCAATTCCGCGAGCACCGATACGTCACGCTTGCTCGATTCGAAGGGGAAGTCGTCGACCGGGCCGCCGACCGGCGACGCGACGCCGACCAGGCCGTCTCCGCTGGCGAGCGAAACGCGCTGCTGGATGTCGTTCCCATAGAGGCCGAACTTGGGCGTCGCGAAGAAGCTCAGGTCCTGCGTCAGGTAGTAGTTCAACCGCGTGCCGATCTGGAAGCCGACCAGGTTGTTCTCGTCGCGAATTCCCAGGTGAGCCTCGTCCGCCCCGCCGTTGGCGCCGAAGGTGCTTCCGGCAATCACCGAGCTGAACACCAGGTTCTCATCGAAGCGGAAGTAACGCACGCCCAACAACAACTGAGCGCTGAACGCGCGATTGTACGCGGCCGGCAACAGGTCGTAGAAATAGTTGATTTCGACGTTATAGATCTCATCGTGCCGCGTGATGCGGTGCGTCTGCGCGTCATCGAAGTAGAACGTCGCCGGGTTCGGTCCGATCGCTACGTCTCCCAGGTTGATCGGCGTCGCCAACGTGTTGGCGGCGGTGCGGCCGACCTCGTTCTCGCCTTCGAGCGGATCAAGCATCCAGAAACTTCCTTCGATCGCATGCTGAGAGCAGCAGCCGAAGCGATGTCCGATGGTCGCGAAGAACCCGCCGTTCCAATCGGTGTCCGGCGAATGCATCATCTGGTTGAACGGCACGTTGTTTTCGTACGTCGTCCAGAAGTCGTTCGAGCCGTCACGATTCATGTACAGTCCGCCAGCGGCGACGTACCACCGTGGCGTGCAAGGCGTGCAGCAATCGCCGCAGCCACTGTAGTCGTCGTTGCTCAGGGCTTCCTCATAGGCGCCGCCGCTGACGCTCGGCGCTTCCGGAATCGGCGGGACCATATCGGCCGGGCTCGGTTCCTCGATTTGGGCGCTCGTGGGATACGCCTGACCGCGCCACGGATTTACGTAGCTCGGCGAAGATTCAGGCACGGCCAACAGGCCCGGTGATCCATAGCCACGACCTTGTTGCGCGAACGCCGCGCTGGTCAGGCTCAACAGGCCGCCAACGGCCAATACACAGCTGCGAAATCTCATGCTTACGGACTCCTTTCGGGGTACAGAAATGCGGCGCAAGCGCGGCGACCCCTCGTCACCGCCCGGCCCCGGCCTCTTCCGAGAGACCTACCCAGCGGGCCGCGGCGCTCCGGCCGTGCCCGATGTTGGAAGTCCGTTTCCTGATTCAATGGCGCTCCGTCCAGGAATCTCTGATCGACGCGCCGGCGGCGGCAATTCGCGACATTCCCGGCGCGAGCGCGAGTTTTTTTCAAGTC
>JALHLM010000118.1 GCA_022844585.1 Pirellulales bacterium
TGCGACTCGGAAACGCCGCCCACCGTGGTGCTGCCGCCGGAGGGGCCGCTGACGGGCAATTTCGAAGTGCCGATGTTGACCTGAACGTCAGCGACGTTGAGCCCGAGCGTTTCGGCCACGATCACCGCGCACACCGTGCGAGTGCCGGTGCCGAGGTCTTGCGTGCCGCAGAAGGTCTCGACGCCCCCGGTCGGGAAGATTTTCAGCGTGCAATTCGAAGCGTGCCCCGCGCCGCCCCAGGTGTGGAGCGACACGCCCAAACCTTCCACGACGGAACCGGTGACCGGTCCCTTGCCGTGCGGATGCCACTTGGCTTTCCAGTCCATCAGCTTCGCCGCGATCTCCAATTCGGCGAGGTAAACCTCCGGCGTCTGCTGCGAAGCGATGTTCGGGATGTTTTTGCGAAACACTTCCAAACTGTCGACGCCCATCTTGGCGGCCAGATCGTCATACGCGGTCTGCGACATGGCACAGGCCTGCGGATGACCGGGCGCGCGCCAGGCGCGGGCCTGCGGGACGTTCGTGCGGATGTTTGTCGAATTGACGCGCAGGTTCTTGGGACGGAAGACGTACGGAATGATGGTTTGACTGACGGCGCCACCGCTGAATCCGCCGCTTCCCCAATGGGTCGAATCCCAGACTTGCACCACGCCGTCCTTGTCGGCCCCCAAGCGAACTTTGACGTACCCCGAGGGGCGATGACCGCCGAGCTTGAGCTCTTGCTCCCGCGAGAGCATGAACTTGACGGGGCGTCCGGTCGCCTTGGAGATCTGGGCCGCCGCGATGCTCCAATAGTCGGGGGCGAACTTGCTGCCAAAGCCGCCACCGATGTATTGGCAGATGACTTCGACGTCTTCGGGACCGATTTGCAACGCCGCGGCAAAACCTTCGTCGGTGCCGGAGACGTTCTGTGTCGATAAGTACGCCTTCAGCTTGGCGCCTTCCCAGACCACGGTGGAACCGTGCGGTTCCAGGCAGCAATGCGTGATCACGTCGGCGCCGTAGTAACCTTCGACGACGTGGGCGCTTTCTTTCAGCAGCCGTTCGATTTCCTTCTCGATGAATTCATCTTCGTCGTCATCGTCGCCGGGTTCGTTCTCGGTTTCCGCGCGACCGCCGCCGGGGCTGGTGAGCTTGCCGTCCGTGGCAGCCTGGAGATTCTCGTCATCCAGAAATGCCGGCAGGACTTCATAGGCGAGGCGCAATTTATCGACGCCTTCCCTTGCGGCGCCTTCCGTCTCGGCAGCGACGGCGACCAGCAACTCGCCTTCCCAATTGATCTCCTTGCCGACTTCCGCGTGCGGAAAGACATGCACGTGGACCACGCCGGGGACCTTCAGCGCGGCGCTCGTATCGAGTCCCGTGATGCGGCAATGCGCATGCGGGCAGCCCAAGGCCAGCACGATGAGTTGCTTGGGCAGATTGATATCATACGTGTATTTCGCCGCGCCGGTGGCCTTCACGAGACCGTCGAGGCGTTGATGTCGCTTGCCGATCAACCGCGCCTGGTCTGCCGCGGGCCAGTTGTATTGCACGTCAGCCATTGACATCTCCCTTCACGACAGCCACGGCGGCTTGAATGACATTCGCATACGTGCCACAGCGGCAAATGTTGCCGTTGAGCCCGGCGCGGATCTCGTCAATCGTCGCTTTTGGATTCTTGTTGAGAAACGCCCGCACCGCCACGACGAAACCGGGCGTGCAAAAGCCGCACTGCTCCGCATCGTGTGTGACGAATGCGCGGACGACGGGGTCGACCTTGTCGCCGCCCAAGCTTTCGACGGTTTCGATCCGCTTCCCTTGGCAGGCGACGGACAGGAGCAGCGAAGCCATCATCGGCTTGCCATCGACCAGCACGGTGCAAGCGCCGCTGCTGCCGTCCAGGCTGACGGGCTTCGCACCGGTCAGGTCCAGTTGATAACGCAGCGTTTCCAGCAGCGTATCGCGGGGCTCGACTTTCACCGTATGTTCGGCGCCGTTGACGTCGAGCTTGATCGACGTCGATTCACGCACGATGGCCGCGGGCTGCTCTTGGGCGTTCGCAAGTTCCGTTTGATGGAGCGCGGTGGCCGCAGCGACCGCACCGGAACCTTTCAGAAATGCGCGGCGATTGACGCCCGACCGCGCGTTGGACCCTGGGTCTTTCCCCGTCATTCGTAGTCGCCTTGTGCAGAAGGAGCGACGCGCGCGTCAGGATCGTTGACAGGCGTTCGCTGGCGGAAAGCTGGACTAGCGGGACGTGATTATACGGCCTGTCAAAGGAGAAGCAACACTTTTGGGAGAAATGTTGGCGAGGTCGCATCGGGCGGGATTTGCGCGACGGCCCGAGGCAGAATCACTACCGCTTCAGGGCGTCACCGGGCGGCGGCGCAACTCGATGGGGCCCTGGCAGCATTCGCAGAGCTTGAGTTCGTACATCGCGATGGCGCAGACGTCGCACCAGTAGTCGAGCTCCGCGCGGGCGCCATCGGCAGCGACTTCGAGCATCTGCAAGACTTGCAGTACCGGAGTTTTTTGATAACGCCGTACGACGAGGTCCAGGTTCATCGATCGGAGCCGCTCATCAAGACGAAATGCGCGGCCGCGCGAGTCTTCGATGAGGGGCAAGACCTCGGCGCTGTCGATGACGATGGCGAGAGTTCGTTCACTCGCTTCCGGCGACAATTCCAGGCCGAAATGTTCGCGCAGGGCGTCCCCCAACCAGCCGACACGGCCCGTGACATGGACCACTTCGAAGTCGGCTTTGGCCGAATCGTCTGCGCTTGCAGACGAAATTGGCAATACGAGCCCAGCGCCGAGAGACAGCGTGAGGAGTTCGCGTCGCGATCGCAACGTGGCCATGCGCGGCTCCGGCTATTCGCTCGCGTGGCCAATCACGACCACGTCGAGCGGCAGATCTTTTTCTTCCGTGCCGACGCGTCCCTTGCCGTCCAGGCGGAGCAGCCACCAATCGTTTGCTTCGTCGTGCCGCAGTTTTTCGTCCCCAGCGGATGCGGCCTTCAAGGCCAGCATCGCAGGGTGCGCGGTGCCGGCCGCGTCGGCGGCGTCTTTCAGCAAGGATTCCAAATCGCGCACGTCCGGCGACGGATCGGCGGCGGCCTTGTTCAGCAGCAGGAAATCACGCGTGGGCGAAGTGCCGACGTGCGCACCGTCCACCGGCTGCTGCGCGTAGCGGAGCGTGTACACGCCCTTCGCGACGCCTTGATCACGAAAATCACCGGTCTTGCGCGGCAGCCGCACGACGCCAATCAACTGGCCCGGCGTGAAGGGATACAGGACATCTCCCTCGGGAGTGAACGACTTGACCTCCCACGACTTGAGGAGCCAGATCTCGCAGACGACGCGGCTGCCGTCGCGCACGACCTTGACGCCACTGCCGGCGAGTTGATCCGCGACGGCGGGATTTAATTCCTCAGCCGGCGCGGGCGTGTCGATGGATTCGACCGAATACTCTTGGCACCAAGCAGGCATGGGGAGGCACGTCAGCAGTGCGACCGCGCCTAAGATCGATGCACGGACCAACGACACCATAGCGACGCCCTTGGGTAACTTCATGGTGAAAGTCTCGATGTCGGCGCTCGTCGAGCGGCGTTACTTAGTAAACAAACGTGCCCATGTAGGCGCTGCGGCTGTCGGGGGCCGACCAGCGTTGGCCGATGCCGCGGCCGCGGAATTCGTTTTCGATGCAGACGCCGGCGGCGAAGTGTTCCAGCCGCGCGAGCGGCGGGTAGTACGCGGCTTCGTTACCGCAGATGCAGTCGCCGACACGTGCAGCCCGCGTCGAGAGCTTCACGACCTTGCCGACTTCGAGCTTGCCGCGCAGATCGAGCACGTCCAACGACATGGTGATCGGCTGAGCTTCGACCTTAACGACGTGTTCGCCGGCGCGGCCGACTTGTTGTCGGGCAAAGTCGACGAGGGCCTCGCGTTGCTCCGCCGTCGCGCGTTCGTCCACCAGGATCATCGACTTCAACTCGCGGCCGTTATCGATCCCCTCGAAGGCCAGCGTGTCGGACGAATGGACGACGACCACGACGCTCAGGCCAGCGAGATTCACGCCCGCGTGGTCCCCTTGGGCGACGTTCCAGGCCAGGATCGCGCATTTTCCGGCCAGGCCAGACTCGGAATTGGCAAAACAGGGCCCCGTGTAAACCTGGCAGGTACGGCTTTCCAGGTAGGCCCCCTCCAGTTTCGCAGCGTGGGCTACCGGATTCCCGGCGACCAACAGGGCGGAGAACAGCAGACCGAACAGCACGCGATGCAACATGGGAGGACCCCTCCTGAAAAACGTGACGACTCCCCTGCGGAACGGCACTCTCAGTTTAGCCATTGGTCCGCCGGAGGTCCACTTGGAGTCGCCGCCTCCGGTTCTAAGCTGGATCGGCCACGCGGGTGACGGCAGAATGGACACCCGGCGTTGTGCCGTCAACCGCTCCACGCGTTACACTACGCCATGGATGAAACGGACAGTTGCTCGTCGAGAATCCACCGCGAGGGACTTATGTCACGACCACACTCACAACGCAACGCGTGTCGTCACGCGGCGTTGGTGTTAGCAATCGTCTCGATGGCGCTTCTCGTGCCGGCAGGCGCGGCTGACCCGGCCGACTTCTCGCCGCGGCCTGAAGAGCGACAACTGCCCCGCTCGATGCGGGCAGAGATGAGCGAGCTGCCGCGCGTCACCGTTGGGACGCGCGACGCCGACATCATGGGCAACAATGGCCGCGCCTTGCAGGCCGCCGTGGATTACATTGCGGCGCTCGGCGGCGGCATCGTCGAGATTGGCCCCGGCGAGTACGCGATGTCGGACTCATTGCATCTGCGTCCGCTCGTAACGGTACGCGGCACGCCCGGCGAGACGGTTCTGCGCAAAGCGAAGGCGGCCGTATCTCCGCTCGCCCTCGACGGCGACTATGGTGAAGAGCAAATCACGTTGGTGAATCCCGACGGGTTCGCGGTCGGCGCTGGCGTGGCGATCTGGGATGACAACGCGGGCGGGTTTCATACGACCGTGGCGCGCATCACGGGTCGCAACGGCAATACATTCTCGATCGATAAGCCGCTGAACGCCGATTGCATGGCGTCTAACCACGCGCAGGCGGCCACCGTGTTTGCCGTGATCAGCGGCTATGGCGCGGAGGGAGCACGCGTCGAGCATGTGACGATTGAAGGAAACAAGGAGGAGAACGTCGCGCTGAACGGCTGCCGCGGCGGCGGCGTATTTCTCTACCGGTGTCATGGCGCGGTCATTGAGGACTGCCTGGTTCGCAACTACCACGGCGACGGGATCAGCTTTCAACAGTCGAACGACGTGCGCGTCGAGCGTTGCGTCTCGACCAACAACGCCGGATTAGGCCTGCACCCGGGGAGCGGCTCGCAACGGGCGGTCGTCCGCGAGTGCGTCGCGCGAGGTAATCGCGAGGACGGCCTGTTTCTCTGTTGGCGCGTGCGGCATGGGCTGTTCGAGAAGAACGTCTTGGAAAACAACGGGCGGTTTGGCATTTCCATCGGACATAAGGACAGCGACAACCTGCTGCGCGACAATCTCGTCCGGCTCAATGGCGAGGATGGCGTGATGTTTCGGAATGAAACGACCGGCATGGCCGCGCATCGCAATCGGCTGGAGAACAATCGCATCGAGGACAATGGCGCCACGGCGCCTGCCGCGGGCATTCGCGTACGCGGTTCCACGGACGGCCTGGTGTTTCGCAACAATGTCATTCGCGATACGCGCCCAATGGATGGACAAACCCAGGAAGTGGGCATCCGGATCGAGGAAGATGCCGGCGAAGTGACTTTGGAGGACAACGACGTGCAAGCGAAGACGACCGTGGACGATCGCCGCTCGGAGAAGCCGTGATCTGCTGCCAGGCCGGCGGATTTGGTCGCGGACGGGGGAGTTGGGGGCTGGGGATTCTGGAAAAAAGTGCGCGGCGAAATTCTTTTCGGGGCGTGTTGGTTTGCGTGGTGACGTGAATCGCATTGGTGGGGCGGGTCGCGCTTTGCTTTAGTTTACTTGCCGGCGCCGCCAAATTGTACGCCCGCGCGTTCGAGGGTAGTGGGTCAGTTTGAATTCTAGAGACCGAAGCCTCCCCAGTGCGGGCGGTCCCAATCACGCGCGCCACAATTCGGACACTCGCGAAACCGATTGCGAATCGCCGTAACCCAACGTGGGCCTTCCCAGACAAGATAACAGGTAAGGAACCAAAGCAGCCCCGCTCCAAGCTGGAACCAACTCTTGCCAGGCTCTACGTCTAGGACGACGACGATCAGGGCGGCAACGACGAAGGTAATGAGGCCCGCAAGGATTTGTACCGGCAAGCAGCCGATGGCCATCGGCGTGCCTATGGACTTTCCACACTGATTGCATTTTGAAAGCACTTTGACTTCCTGGGCGATGTATGCCAAATATAGGGCATGCCTAAACGCTCAGTCGAGGAAAAGGTGGCATGAACCGATTTCATTTTAGGGAGCGGCGCTGGTCCCGTCAGGCAATTAGCTGGCGCGGGTTTGGCGTGTTGGTTGATGTGAGCTTGGCGCGACGGGCTTTGGTTTCGATGAGGGCGCCTGACCTACGATTTTAGTTGCTGGCTCCGTCGAATTGAACGGCGGTGGGGGAATGCCCGGAAGAAAAGGCTGAAAGATGGTGCGGCAGGAAGCGTTGCTTAGGGGAGCGGTTCCTTTTGAGAGTAATGACCGTGTTCAGAATGTCGTAGTTGTAAATGCCGGCGATCGATGCGCCGCCGGCTGGAGTGGCGGGACGGATCATGGCATTCGTGCGATGAATGGGACGGTCTGCCTCACGATGTTGTCCAGGTACGCCTAGTCTATCAGCCGCTCCTTGGTCGCGGCTCCCTCTCAACCGCCGGAAAGTGCTGGGCGCATTGACGCGCGACGGACCGAGCTTCACACTTTAGCCAAGCGGAAGCCCACGCCGCTGAAAATGCTCTTCCTCGATTCAGGAGCAATTATGATGCGCGCCCGATTGGGATTGCTGACTTGCGCCGCGCTGGCGTTCGTGCTCGGGACATTTCCTGCGTCCGCCGCGCCGGAAGGATTCACGGAGCTCAAGATCGGCGACACCGCGCCGGAATTCGATTTGCCAGGCGTTGATGGCATAAACCATCAGCTCGCCGATTTCGCCGACGCCAAACTGCTGTTGGTCATTTTCACCTGCAATCATTGCCCCACGGCTCAGGCGTATGAATCGCGCATCATGCAGCTCCATGACGACTACAAGGATCGCGGAGTCGCGCTGGTGGCGATTTCGCCGAATGACGACAAAGCCTTGCGGCTCGACGAGTTGGGCTACACGGATCTCGGCGATTCGTTCGAGGACATGAAGCTACGAGCCGAGGAACGCGGCTTCAAGTTTCCTTATCTCTACGATGGCGACACACAGAAAGTAGCGCTCGCCTACGGCGTCGTTGCCACGCCGCAGGCGTTTCTCTTCGACGGCGATCGCAAGCTGCGCTATGTTGGGCGAATCGACGACTCCGAGGTGAAAACCGTCAAGAGTCACGACGCGCGCAACGCGATCGACGCGCTGCTCGCCGGCAAGCCCGTGCCCGTGGAACAAACGCGCACGTTTGGTTGCTCGACGAAATGGGCCGAGAAGCGCAAAGATGCGGCAGAGTCGATTGAGAAATGGAACGAAGAGCCGGTCGAACTGGAATCGCTGGACGAGACGACGCTCGAAAAGCTGGCCGCCAACGAAACCGATCAATTGCTCGTGGTCAACGTCTGGGCGACCTGGTGCGGTCCTTGCGTGAAAGAACTGCCCGAGTTCGTCACGATCAACCGCATGTATCGCCAGCGCCGCTTTCGATTCGTGACGATCTGCCTCGACGAGCCAGAGCAACGCGAGGACGCGCTCGCCGTCCTGCGTAAGACGCACGCCTCCTGCACGAACTACTTCCCCGCGTTCAACGACCGGGATCGGCTGGCGGACTTGTTGGACAAGGAATGGAAAGGCCCGTTGCCCCACACGGTGCTGATCGCGCCGGGGGGCAAGGTGATCTACCGGCAAAGCGAAGAGATCAAGCCGCTGGAGCTGCGCCGCGAGATCGTCAAAGTGCTGGGCAGAACCTATGGCAGCGATCCAGAAAAGTAGGAGGTCGCCGCCTTCGGCCAGCATAATGGCGGTCGAGCAACGGCAAACTTGATTCGGACCTCCGGTCCGCTCCTGTCCATCATGATGCATCATCGGCTATCGCGCGCTGAACGTGCTGTCCTTAGTTTGTTGGCGTGCTGGTTGAGCGTTTCACTGGTCACCAGCGCGTTCGCCGCGGAGCCGAAGTTGGCAGGGCTCAAGGTAGGCGTCGCGGCCGCCGATTTTGCGGCCGACGACTCGATGGTGATTGCCGGCGGCATCGGGCCTGGGAAGGCGGTGGGGCAGGAAGGCCAATTACGGGCCGTGGCCGTGGTGCTGGAGCACCCGACGAGTGGACGCTTCGCCGTCGTGGCCTGCGATTGCTTGTTCGTCACCCGCGCGATGGTGGACGCGGCGCTGGTGGAAATTGAAGAGCGCTGCGGCATTCCGCCAGCGCATGTGCTCGTCAACGCCACGCATACGCACAGCGCCCCGAGCACGACGCGGATCCACGGCTACGACGCTGACGAAAAGTTTGTCCGCAGCGTGGATCAGGGCATTGTGCAGGCGGTCGTCGACGCTTCAGCGCGGATGCAGGACAATTGTCAGTTTGCCTTTCATCTCGCCGAGGAAAAGACGGTCGGCGAAAACAGCCGGCTTCGATTGGCCGACGAAACGATCTATTGGGTCGGTCCTCGCGACGACGCCGTGGGGCCGACAGGACCCTTCGATCCGCAGTTGCCCGTGCTGGCGTTTCGCGGACCGGACCAACGCGTGTTGGGCGTGATTTACAACCACTCGACGCACACCATCGGCAGCCTGAGGCCGCAGGTGCGTTCTCCCTCGTTCTATGGCCTCGCCGCGCAGCAACTGGAGGCCGAGTTGGGGGCCACAGTTTGTTTTTTGGAAGGCGCATCCGGTTCGACGCACAACCTTGGGGCCGTGACCACGGCCGAGGCCGTGGAACGCATGAAGGGGACGATTCGCGATGCACTGCAAAAGCTGGAAACGCGGCCGGTGGATCGGGTCGTTTCACTTAAGCGATCGTTCAAGTTCCGCGTGCGGACGTTCGACGAAGCCGTCGAAGATGAGAAGGTGGTTTCCTACTGCCGCAAACGCATGCCGACCTACGCCGACACGACGATCGACATTTTCCGCCAGATGCGCAAGGAACTAAAGCCCTTCCAGGGGGACGAACGAGAGACTTGGATTCAGGTGTTGATCATTGGCGACGTCGCTCTCTGCGGCGTTCCGGCCGAATTCTTCACCCAACTCGGCATGGACATCAAAGCCCGTTCACCCTTCGCGCACACCTACGTGGCGGAGCTCGCGAACGATTGGATCGGATACTTGCCCGATGAGGAGGCGCATCGACTGGGCGGCTATCAGACCTGGACGGGCCATCACAGTTATGCGGAACCCGGGACAGGTGAGCGCGTCGTCGACGCCGTCGTCGAGTTGCTGCGCGAAGCGTCAACTGGAACAGGTAAACCGTGATGCGTAACGCGTCGTTGAGCGCAGTGTTGCTTGTCGCAATCAGTATTCTCGTCGACGCGCCGTCGCGTGCGCAAGAAACGGCGCCAGGGCCGCGGTCGCCGTCCGAGGAAGCGGCGACGTTTCAATTGGCGGATCCGGCCTTGGTGGTCGAGCTGGTCGCGAGCGAGCCGGATGTGACGAGTCCAGTGGCCTTGGCCTGGGACGCGGATGGACGGCTGTATGTCGCGGAGATGAATGACTATCCGATTGGGCCCGAGGCGGGGCGCATCCGACGACTGGAAGACCGCGATGGCGATGGACGCTATGAAACGTCCGTGGTGTTCGCCGACAAGTTGCGGTTTCCCAATAGCGTGTTGCCATTCCGTGATGGCGTGTTGGTCACGGCGGCGCCGGACTTGTTATGGCTGCGCGACAGCGACGGCGACGGGCGCGCCGAGACGCGGGAAGTGATCTACACGGGCTTCGGCGAGGGGAACCAGCAGTTGCGAGCCAATGGGTTGACGTGGGGGCTCGACAATTGGATTTACGGCGCGAACGGCCGTAACGACGGGGAAGTTCAGCGCGTCGGCAAAGAAAACGAACCGGCCGTTTCGTTGCGGGCCAGCGATTTTCGCTTCCGTCCGGATTTCAGCGAACTCCAAGCCTTGCCAGGGCAGAGTCAGTTTGGCCTTGCCAAGGATGACTGGGGCGAACGGTTCTTGTCGTGGAACACCATTCCGATTCGCCACGCGCTGCTGGATGCGGCCGCGGTGCGGCACAGCCCGCGACTGAGCGCTCACGCGATTCGCGATATTGCCGATCCCGCTGACAGGGGCGAGGTGTTTCCCATTGCGCCGCGTCCGCAGACATTCAATGCGGAACGTACCGATTACTACAACGCGCTCTGCGGACTAACGATCCTGCGCGGCGGCGCATTGGGCGAGGCCTATCGCGGCAACGCGTTTGTCGGTGAATCGCTGACGAGCCTGGTCCATCGCCGGGTGCTCGTGCCGGACGGCCCGACGTTTGTATCGCAGCGGGGGGAGGCGCGAAAAGAGTTCCTCGCCGCGGCCGATCCTTGGTTTCATCCGGTGTTCTGCGGGACCGGCCCGGACGGCGCGCTTTACATTGCGGACTTTTATCGCCGCTGGGTCGAACATCCGCAGTTTGTGGCGGATGAGTCGCAGCGACAACAAGTCGATTGGCGCGAAGGCGCGGCGCATGGCCGAATTTGGCGAGTGCGGCGTAGGGATAGTGCGGCGAAGACAGACGCCGGCCCATGCCTGAATAGCGCTACGGCGGCCGAATTGGTCCGTACGTTGGAACACGACAACGGCTGGCATCGCGACACCGCACAGCGATTGCTGGTGGAACGGCAAGACCGCACTTCGATACCAATACTGCGCGCCATGTGTGCGCATGGCGAGGCGCCGCTAACGCGATTGCACGCGATGTATACGTTAGACGGCCTGAACGCCTTGACGAGCGGCGATGTGGCGGCGGGCGTCGGCGATCGCCATCCCAACGTGCGACGTCATGCCTGGCGAGCCTTGTCTCGACTGGAATCGCCTGAGGCATTTTGGCGGCGATTGAGCGACGCCATTCCGATCGAAAATGATCCAGGCGTGCAATTTGAGCTGGCGTTCCTGCTCGGAAGAGCGAACGGCGCGGCTAAGGCCCCGCTATTGGCCGCGATGAGCAAACATACAGGGTCCGATCACTGGGTGTGTCTGGCGATTTCCGCCGGTCTCGAAGACTGCGCACCGGAGTTTCTCAGGGAATTCGCTAGCGGAAAGGCAGACGAGCCCAGCGCGTTCGCGCGCGAGCAACTGGAGTTGCTGGAGCAAGCGGCGATGATTGCCACGGAACGCGAACCTGTATTGGAGCACAACGTCGCAATGAAACTCCTCGTAACGCCAGCGAAGTCACTTGCGCCAGCGGCTCAACGCGCGATCTTCGTTGGTCTGGCACGCGCTCTCGCGAGTCGCCAAGAATCCCTGCGACAATTGATCCAGCTGCCGCCAGCTGGCCAGGAAATTCAGGCCAAACAACTGTCCTCGCTGTTGGGAACGGCGCTGCATGACGCGTTGGACGGCGATGCGCCGGATGATGATCGCATCCTGGCGATTCAAACGGTCGCGCTGGGCGGCACGACCTTGAATGCCCGCGCGCTTTTGGAGTTGCTGAGTCCTGCCCGGCCGCAACCCATTCAGTCTGCGACGGCGACAGCACTCGGAGAGTTGACGGATCCAGAACTGGCCGCGGACTTGTTTGCCGCTTGGAGCGAATACTCCACGTCGACGCGGCAAACCCTTGCAGTCGCCGCGCTCAGGACTCCCGTCACCGCCGCCGGACTTCTCGCCGCAGTGGCGGAAGGCGAGATTCCCGCCGTTGAGATCGATGCGACGACGCGCGATGCACTACTCCAGCATCCGCAGGCGGCGATCCGCGCCGCGGCCGAGAAAGTACTGGCCGCGGCTCGGCCGGAGCCGCGCCAGCAGGTGTTGGAGGAGTATCAGGCAGCGCTCACCCTCACTGGCATCGCGAGTCACGGCGAACAACTCTTTCGAGAGCATTGCGCCAGTTGCCACGTGATGCGCGGCGTCGGGCGGCGCGTCGGACCAGATTTGTCCGGCATAGGTTCGCGGTCGAAAGAGAACATACTGCAAGACATTCTCGACCCGAGCCAGCAAGCAACGCCGAACTACTTGAGCTACTCCGCCATCAGCGCGGACGGACGCGTGTATGCCGGACTTGTGTCCGCCGAGACCACGGAATCAGTCACGCTGCGCCAGGCGGAGGGAATGGAAGTCACGCTGAAACGCGCCGAGCTCGAATCACTCCATGCCAGCGGAGCATCGCTGATGCCCGCGGGATTCGAGCAACGGCTTACCGTGCAGGATATAGCCGATCTCTTGGCGTTTCTGCACGCGCCGTGAGCACATGAAAGGTCGGCTCGAAGGGGGCATTCCATTCCAGGCGTCAAAGCAAGCATTCCCAGTAACCGACATCGAGCCACTGGTTGAATTTGAAACCGACTTCCTGGAAGTGGGCGACTTTGGTCATGCCGAACTTTTCGTGGAGGGCGACGCTGGCGGGGTTGGGCAAAGTGATGCCGCCGATCACGACGTGGAAGCCGGCGCGCTTTAATTCAGCAAACAGCGCTCTGTAGAGTTGCGAGCCCCAACCGCGACTGGTGCATTCGTGGGCCAGGTAGACGGTCGCCTCGACGGAATAACGATAGGCGGAACGGACCTCCCATTTCGAGGCGTAGGCATAGCCAAGGACCTCGCCCTGTTCTTCCGCGACCAGCCATGGCAAGGCGTCCGCCTGAACGTCGCGGATGCGGGCCGCCATGACGTCGACGGGGACCGGTTCCTCTTCGAACGTGATGACCGTGTTCTGAATGTAATAGTTATAGATGCCGGCGATCGATGCGGCGTCGGCTTGGGTGGCGGGGCGGATCATGACGCTCTTTCGAGGGAGTGAAGCAATTGCCGTGCGATGGACAAGCTTTGGCGTTCCGCGGTTCAGACCTTCCAGATACAGCCGCAGAATGTTTGACGTCGGGTGCCACTGGCGGCTCGTCCGCCAGTGCCGGCGTTGGAACGGCCATCGAGGC
>JALHLM010000119.1 GCA_022844585.1 Pirellulales bacterium
CGCCGTCATCAGTCGCTTAAGCAGCCCCGCCACGCCAGAAACGGGCTGAACCACTACCCGGTGGTGTAATGGTAACACTAGGGATTTTGGCTCCCTCATTCAAGGTTCGAATCCTTGCCGGGTAGCTTTTGGATTTCGCATGTCGAAATCCGAATGACGAAGTGGCCGCGCGCGAGGCAGATGCTGGCAAGCGCAGCAATCGCGAGTAGTGGAAGCGTTGCTGGCTCAGGCGTGCGAATCACGAGCGTACTGCCGACGGCCGTATTGCCGGCCGTAGTTGAGAAGCCGGTTTCGTCGAAGGTGCTTCCGCCAAGCGGCGCCGTGATGTCGACGATCGTCAGCGACGATCTGCCCGGTACTTCTACTACGATCCAGCCTGCCTCATCGCCCGTCGGACCTTGGCCGAGCCACGGGCGCGGATCGAAAAATGACGGTCCAAAAGAGTGCGTGACGTTTGCCAAGAGGATTGTGCGCAGGTCGTTCGGGTCCGCGCCGGCGTCGCTATTCCGATCCCAGAGTGGATAATTGCCTCCGGGGAGAGTGCCATGCGTGTGGACGCGCCGTTGATCCGGTAGCCAATATTGCGATCCTAATTCCTCGAAGGCGATTGGATACCCGTCGCCGCTGACGACGATGTCCATGGCCGTGTTGGAGAAGCCGATTTGTCCCGGCTGTAGATCCGTAATCCGCATGCGGACTTCGATTTGAAGCCAGTATGAAGCCTCTCGCGAGCGCAGAACGCCCGGTGCGATGATCAGTTCGGGATCGACGGGCGTGGAGTCGAGGTTGAAGACGCCGATGATGTGCGGCGTGAGCTGAATGGTGGCCGCACTCGTGGTCCCGGCGGCGAGCGCAATCACGAATGCAAGTATCGTTCGCGCCACAGCTGCGCATTTTCTTCGCGATGCAGCCAGGATAGCGATCGACGCTGCAACCAGTGCAATCGCCAAGGACTGCGGTTCGGGAACAGCGGCCAGATCGCCGCCCATGCCGAAGTAGTTGCGGGTCGCATTGAAATCATTGAGGTCCACGCGACCGTCAAACGGGTACGTGTCACCGGGCGTTGCGCCGATGGGACCCGTCTCGGCCAGGTTGTTGATGACATTGTTCAGATCTTCCAAATCGACGTAGCCATCCCCGTTGGTGTCACCGGTGATGGGTCCGCGTGGAATCGACGCGATCCACCCCTCGCGCTGACCTGAGGGATTGATCCCTTCGCCGACGATGGTGAGGCCGTCATAGGATAGACCCGTAGCGTTGAGCAGTTGCCAGCCGCTTAGATCTTGCCCGAACTTTTGCGAAAGAATTCCGGAGATTGAGCGGATGCCGGCCACCGGATTCCAGAGGAAGGCCTCCTCCGTGCCATCGGGCAACGTGAGGCCGCCGACGATCACGCGGCCGTCCGTTGATACGGCCTGAGCGGAGGAGCGGACGACGAGATCGAGTGGGTCGAGTCCAATCATTCCATCGCTTTCGGTCCAGCGAAACGCTTCCGACTCCCCCTGGCTGTTTGAGCCAGCGCCGACGATGATTTTTCCATCCGACGAAATCGCGTAGGCGACGCTATCTACATGCTTGTCGGTAAGGTCGCCGAGTCCGATCAGATCTGAATTAAAACCGCGCCAGAGAAATGCCTGGCGGCCTTGGTCGGTCGTGCCGTAGCCGACAACCGAGTGCCACTGGGCGGAGATGCCAAGGGCGGCACTGTCGTGTGCGCCACCCGGAAAATCACCGAGGTCCGTAACGCTTGGATAGCCGGAGATGAACGCACTGTTTCTATCTTCGACTTCCATGGCGCCCACCAAATAGCCGTCGTTGGATGCGCCGTTGGCGCGGCCAACCACATTCATGGTATAGCTGCTCTCCTCCGAGTTCCAAGGCGAGCGGTAATACGCGAACGGGTGCTCGTGGCCATCGACGATTGCGGCCCCGACCGCTTGGGCGCCATACCGGCCGATCGCGAGCAACGACGACGATTCGGCGATCTGCTGTGGTTGGGTATCGGCAATGTCGAGCCGCCAGCCGGTTTGCGCGGCTGCATCCGAGTAGTGGTCGCCTACGACGATGCGGCCTGAGTAATCAATGGCCCGCGGCCGGGTATCCACTTCACCGGTGCCGCGGAACCAGACATCGGCGAGGCAAGCGGCCGATGGACAGCTGATCGCCGCGAAGGCGAACGCCGCAATGTGCAATGCGCAACGCATGGCCGCCTCGTTGACTGAGGTCGAATTGATGATTGATCGTAATGCTGCGACGAAGTGAGGGCAAGCTCGGGAAGTGCCAATAGGATGACGGCGATGACGTACGCAGAATCGCGGCCTTTTGCCGGGCGCAACCCAATGCCCCCTTGTGCATAAAGAAACGCTTTGCCAAGTTTCAGGACGGGAGCACTGCATGGCGGCATGCCTGTGCGCGGTTTGCCGCCTTCCTTGGTGATAGCGGCGCATATGTGGGCTACACAATTCACGGGGCAATACGGTATCGCATATGTCTCAATTGCCTGGAGTTCGTGACGTGCGTCAGGCGGCCGAACGGATTGCCCCGCACATTCACCGCACGCCGGTGCAGCGTTGTTCGCATCTCGAAGAGCTCGCCGGGTGCGAGTTGTTTTTCAAATGCGAGATGTTTCAGCGGACTGGATCGTTCAAGTTTCGCGGGGCTTCGAATGCGGCGCTGAAGGTAGGCGCGGACGCAGGCCGGCGCGGATTGGTGACGCATAGCTCCGGCAACCATGGGCAGGCCTTGGCCGCGGCGGGGCGATTGATTGGCGCGCCGGTGTACGTGGTGATGCCATCGACCGCTTCGGCGTTCAAGCGCCGCGCGATCGAAGGTTACGGCGCGACGGTCGTGCCGTGCGAATGGACGGCACAATCACGGCTCAGCATACTGGCGGAAGTGGCCGAACGCACCGGGGGCGTTGTGATTCCGCCTTATGATCACCCTGATATTATCGCTGGCCAGGGGACCGCGGCGCTTGAATTGCTCGCTGAAGTGCGCGACCTGGATGCGTTGATCGCTCCTGTCGGTGGCGGCGGATTGATTTCGGGGGTTGCCGTCGCGACGCATGGCTTGAACGCGGCCATTCGCGTAATCGGCGCTGAACCACAGCAGGCCGACGATGCGTTTCGATCGAAGCAATCGGGCCGCCGCGAGGCCGCTACCGACGGTCCGACCATTGCCGACGGCTTGCGCGCCGGGTTGGGCGAGCTAACCTGGCCGATCGTGCGGGACCACGTCGAGCGCGTGATCTGCGTCGGTGAGGAGGAAATTCTGGCCGCGATGCGTTTGCTATGGGAGCGCGCCAAACTGATGGTGGAACCGAGCTCGGCGGTGGCCTTGGCGGCGGTGCTGAGCGAAGAGTTTCAACGTATGCCAAATCGCCCTCAACGCATCGGCGTGTGTCTGAGCGGCGGCAACGTCGATCTCGATCACCTTCCTTGGTGAGCGGCGATGTCCGTTCCGATTTTCACCACGGAGAGCACGGAGGACACGGAGGGGGGAGAACCGTTTGAACCGCAGAGGCGCTGAGTGGGTGAGAGTTGGGCGGAGGATTTAACCGCGAAACACGCGAGATTACGCGAAATTACGCGCAATGAAATCGTGGAAAACTGTAATCCAAATCCCCCTCTCCTTTTTCGTGTGTTTCGCGTGTTTCGCGGTTAAATCCTCCCTCCGTGTCCTCCGTGCTCTCCGTGGTTAGCCCCAGAAGAAACCGTCGCCTCACAGCGCGAGCACGCGGCAGTTGCAGAGGTGCGGCGATCGGAATTCGGTCATGTCGCCGGCATGTTTGCCGTTGGCGGGTAAGAGGCGTACCGAGAGGGGCTTTTTCCATTTGCAGGCGATCGTGCCGACGTCGCGATAGATCGCGGCGAGCTGTTCGACGGTGATGTCGCCCGGGACGGGGACCGTATCGAGTCCGACGCCGCAGACGCTGGAGCCGATCATCAACGTGTCGATGGTGCAATCACCGCGCGTGGCGGCGGCCGCGAGACCCACGTCTTCCAGCAGGGCGAGCATCAACCCGTTGTATCCGCAGCGCGGACCAGGCGCCGCGGCGAGGGCGTCGGTCATGACGCCGCAGATGGCTGTTGTCCCGCGATGCCCAAATTGCACGCCGAGTGATTCAAACGCCAAGGCGAGGCTTTCGTGCGGTTCGAGCGACGGGGCGATCGAGTGATCGGCACCGGCGAAACGCACGCCGATTTCCGCTGCGACGCTGTCGGCGATGCGCATCGCCGCGCCGTGTTGTTGTTGGAATAGTTCGAGCAAGTTGTGCGAGGCAGTGGTCAAATTTGGCGCGCCGGCAAAGGCCTTGACGACGAGATCGCTGTTTTCGAAGGCGATGGCGAAACTCTCGTCGCCACGATGCTGAGCTACGGGAAAAAACGGGGTCTCCGGGCGGATATGAAACCCGCAGGCGAATTGGAACGGCCCCAGTCCGCCCAGGGTATTCGCTTGCAACGACTTGACGGCCCGCGCCGCCGCGAAGATTGCCGCTGAATCGAGTGCGCCGGCGTCGTTCGCGCCATCGGCCGCACCGTTGACGTCGGGATAGCGCGTGAGGATGTCGGCGAGGTGATCGATTTGCTCCGGCTCGCGGGCGGCGCCGATGCCGCACATATCGATTCTATGTTCCGCGCAGCCCTCGGCGATGAGTTTCATCACCGCATCGCGTTCTGCAACAGTATTGCGCCCGAGACCGACGTCCCAGTGGGCGAGCGCGATCCGCCTCGTTTGCACTTCGTAATCGGCGTCGACGAAGCGCGCGCAGGCTTTTGCCAAGATGCCACCGGCCCAGGCGAGCGCCGTGGCGTCGAGTGTCCGATGCAGGAACAGCGTCACGGTGCGGATCTTCACGCGCAAATTCCTTGGATCTCGATGGCTTGGGCCACGCGGCACGCGTCGAATGTACTCGCTTGGACGCGGGGCGTGAACGCCGTACCTTGGCAAACGAACTAACGAGCACCGTTAGCAGCTTGCGTCGCCTCTTCCAACTCTAGCCGTTGGAAGGCTGCGAGGCGGTGTTCCCAGGAGTTGCCGAAGGCGCTGGCGCCGGAGGCGGTGAGGCCCAACGACGAGCCGGCGAACATTTCCTCGATGGCTTCCGGCGTCATGGGGCGGCCGAAGAGATAGCCCTGGCCGTATTGGCAGCCGAGTTCCTGGAGGGCGATGACTTGCTCGATGTCCTCAATGCCTTCGGCGACGAGCTTCACGTTCAGATTGCGGACGAGCACCGCGAGCGAATGCAGAATCGCCGCGGAGTCCGCTGAATTGGCCGCATCGGTGACCAGAGAGCGATCGACTTTCAGCGTGTCGATGGGGAACTGCTGCACGGCGGCCAGCGTCGACGAGCCGGCGCCAAAGTCGTCGATGGCTAGCTTCACGCCTTGCGCCTTGATGTCGCGCATGATGCGGAGCGCCGCCTGGGCGTCGCCTAAATACGCGTCTTCGGTGATCTCGACTTGGACGCGATCCGGCGGGAGGGCATATTCGCGAATCACGCGGCCAATCTGTTCGCTCAAGTCCGGCTGGCTGAATTGCTTACGCGAGACGTTCAAACTCATCACTTGCGGCGCACTCGACGGGAAGCGGGCGATCCAGTTGGCCAATTGGCGACAGCCGTGTTCGAGTACCCAGGCGCCGATTTCCAGGATCAGATCCGTTTCCTCGGCGAGCGGAATGAACTCACCGGGACCGATAGGGCCCAACTCGCCGTGCCGCCAGCGCAGCAATCCTTCGACGCCGGTCATGGCGCCACTGGAGAGCGACACGATGGGTTGGTAAGCCAGGCTGAGTTCTTCACGTGCGACCGCCAACGGCAGGTCGCGGGCTAACCGCGCGCGGCGGCGGAGTCGTTCGCGGATATCCGGGTCGAAGACGACGAAGCGGCCGCGGCCCATGCCTTTCGCTTCGTACATGGCCTTTTCGGCGTCGTGCAACAACTCCGTGGCATCCTGTTGACCGGCTTCGACGATCGTGATGCCGGCGCTAGCGCCTGAGTTGACGCGCGATGCGCCCAGATCGAAGGGTTTGTTCAAACTTTCCAGCACGCGCGCTGTCACCGCTTCGGCGTCCGTCGCCTGTTTGAGCGCACTGAGGATGACGACGAACTTGTCGCCGCCCGGCCGGGCAATAAATGTATTTACGTCGCGTAGCACAACCGCCAATCGCTCGGCCGCGGCCTGTAAAAGCTTGTCGCCGGTAGGCAGGCCGAAGTGATCGTTGACACGCTTGAAGTTGTCGACACCGAAGTAGACAATCGCGGTGATGCCGTCGGCGGCGTTGGGTTGTGTGATCATCGCTTCCAGACGCTCGACGAGCGCATGGTGATTCGGCAGCCCGGTCAAGCGGTCGTGATACGCCTGGTCGTGCAAAGTCGACTTGCTGACGACGATCGTTTCGTGTGCCGCCTGCAATGAGCCGAATTGGGATTCACGTTCGCGTAGTAAGGCGTCTAGCTCGCGCAGGCGGCGGTAAACAAAGACGGCTGCAACCGCCGGCGACAGCATGGCCAGGATCATCAGTTCGTGGAGGTGCCAGCCGTCCCAGGCCGATACGGTGGCCACGAACGCACTGAATCGTTCCCAGGCGTCGCAGGCGTAGCAGAGGAAAAAGCTCGCGATGCCGCCCGCCGCGATTGCCCATAGATCGATCCACGCCTGACGTCGAGGGAGTGCGCGTTTTTCGCCCACAGAAGCGCCCTCGTCCGAACTAGTAGGCTGACTGGACATCCCGGCGATCCTGATCTTCGTCAAGCTGCGAGCGCGCACCACCGCGAGACGCAAACATGATGAAACCGCGTATCGGGACGGCCGCACCAATTCAACCATAGTCCGTGGGCGATGTGCCGATGCGGTAAACCGCGAAGGTTCGGAATCGCGCAGTGTTTAAGGACAAGACCGGCGCGTTACAGGCCGCGAAAACGTCGCTGCCAGACTTACGCGCCTAGGAAACCGCTAGGTGCGTAATCCCGCCCAGCAAATCGTCGATTTCCAACGCGGCAGCGAGCAGTATTCGCGACGATCACCCATCCGCAGGGATTCGACCGACCGATTTCGCTGGGCCGCGGCGTTTTCCAGGGTTTCCGCTCGCCTAGCTCCCTGGCAGGTGCATCGCTCGGGGCACGTCGCTATGTTAGGGCCACGCTCACACCCGTCCGCCTGAAGGAATGGCCATGCCAGGATTCGATCATGCCACGAAGTCGGTCGATGAAGCGGCCTCGCCGCGTCGCACACGGCTGGGCCTGCAATTGTTTTGCGTCTATTTAGCGCTCTACGTCGGCTTTGTGCTGCTGAACGCCCTGGCGCCCGAGCGGATGGCGATCACGCCGTTCGCGGGCGTGAATCTGGCCGTGCTCTACGGGCTGGGGCTGATCGTGGCCGCGTTTCTGATGGCACTCTTGTATGAAGTGCTCTGCCGTCGGATCGATCGGCAAGACGCCGGGCGAGGAGGCGACGCGAAGTGATTTACGAGCCATCCAAAATTGCGGTCTCCGTCTTTCTGCTCTTCGTGGCGGTCACGCTGGCGATCAGCTTTCGTCTCGGCGCGCAGGCCAAGTCGTCGCAGGGTTATTTCGCCGCGGGCGGCGGGATTCCTTGGTTCGTGAACGGCATTGCCTTCGCCGGCGACTACCTTTCCGCGGCGTCGTTTCTGGGCATCTGCGGGATGATCGCCTTCTACGGCTACGACGGCTTCCTGTATTCGATTGGCTATCTCGCCGGCTGGATCGTGGCGCTGTTTGTGATCGCCGAGCCGATTCGCCGACTCGGAAAGTTCACGTTCGCCGACGCCCTGGATAGCAAATTCAAGTCGCGCGGGATTCGACTCTCGGCGGCCGTGAGCACGCTCGTTGTCAGCTTGTTTTACTTGATCCCGCAGATGGTTGGCGCCGGCGCACTGGTGAAGCCGCTCTTGGGACTACCGCATTGGGCGGGCGTGTCGATCGTCGGCGCGGTCGTGGTGTTGATCGTCGTCACCGCTGGCATGGCTTCGACGACTTACGTGCAGTTTCTCAAGGGCTCGCTGCTGGTGTTGTTCTCCGGCTGGTTGACGGTGCTGATCCTGCAGCGCGGGCTGGTGGTCGATGAGCGCTATCGCCCGGGTAGTTCCACGACCGATGCGCTCGCCGCGACGCAAACGCTGCGCGTCACCGCGGACGGAGAGCGCATCGTGAACGGATTGCCGCAAGGAGAATCGAAAGACGCGGACTTCTGGCCTGTGGGGCATATCAGCAAACTTCCGGACGGCAAGTTGGAAACTGGACCGCTTGGCCCGTTGGAGTTCTTGAGCACGTTGCAGCAAAGTGAAGTCGTACTCTGGAGCTCGGCGACGAAGGCGGAGCCGGATGGCAGCACGTTGACCACGTATTCGCAGCGCGTCGTGCCCGGCGCGGAGATTCTGCGGCCAGGCAACAGCCCAACGTTCAAAGGGGTGCGCAGCGAGCGAATTCAAGACAAGCTGAACTTCCTGTCACTGATGCTCGCGCTGTTTTGCGGGACGGCTTCGCTGCCGCATATTTTGATTCGGTATTACACCGTGAAAGACCAGGCCGCCGCGCGGAAGAGCACCGTGGTCGGCATCGCCAGCATTGGGTTCTTTTATGTGCTGACGTTGTTCCTGGGGCTCGGCGCCATGACGAGCGGCGCCATCGACGTGACCAACAGCAATATGGCCGCGCCCTTGTTGGCCCGGAGCATGGGAGAACTGCTGTTCGCGATGATCTCGGCCATCGCCTTCACTACGGTGCTGGGCACGGTCAGCGGGTTGATCGTGGCTTCCAGCGGAGCGGTCGCGCACGACCTGGCGGAAAGCATCGTACGCACGCCGCTCACGGATCACGAGAAGATTCGCATCGCCAAGCTGGCGGCCGTCGTGGTTGGCGTGTTGGCGATGGCACTCGGCATTCTGTTCGAGAAGATGAACGTCAATTTCCTCGTCGGCTGGGCGTTCAGCGTGGCGGCCTCCGCGAATCTCCCATCGTTGATCATGCTGCTCTTCTGGAAGGGCACGACACGCCAGGGGATCACCACGGCGATCCTGGTCGGCATGATCTCGTCGCTCACCTGGATTCTGTTAAGCGAAGATACCTTCCGCGACATCTACGGACTCAACCCGGCCGACGCCTGGGTGCCGTTCAGCCAGCCGGGCATCGTGACGATTCCGCTGGGGTTTGCAACGGTGATCTTGGTTTCGCTGCTGACGAAGGAGCGCAGCGGCGAAAGTTGAGTGCGACGACTCTAAACACTAGCCCGACGCGCCAGCGAGGGGGAGTAATCGCCGTTTGGTGTTCGACGTTTACTCTCCCTCGCTGGCGCGTCGGGCTAGTATGGGGCTCGTCTTCCGTTATCTTTCTTGTTGGTACTCAATGAGCATCCTCTGACGTCAGGCACACCATGTCTCGATACGAAACCCTCTGCGCCGCATTGCGAGATCTGCGTGAGAAATACGGTCAGCATCGCGTCGATTGTTACACGCTGACCGGGCAACTGATCGACGGGTTGCGCGAGTTCCTGGGCGTCGACGAGGACCTCGTTTCGTTTTTTGCCACGCAGGGGAATTGGCAGGGCAAGAAAGTCGACGGGCCCGCCGGCGCACTCAATCTGGGCGACGACACTTTCTGGCACTTCGGCGTGTCGATCGACGTCATGGAAGAAGTCGATCAGATGCCGTGCCACACAATCGGCTTCGAGTTCCGGCTGAAACGGCTGCCCGATCACTACCTATTGGCGATCATTCCGGACGGCCCGCAATTCCAAATCTCGGCCGCGTCGCCCGAGGCGGACCTGCGGGCGGTTTACGAGCACTTGTACCAGTCTTCGCTCAAGCGGTACGGCGAAGCCTATCGTGGGTACTTTGTCGAAGGGGAGCCGGCAAAACGGTTTGGTTTTTAGAACCACTCAATACGTTTCGTCCGCACTGCCGCCGTCCGCTGCTTCGGTTTCTCCCGAGAGGGCCTCGGCTGCTTTGTCGGTGGCTTGCTCGCGCTGCTCGTCCAGTTTTTCGATGGCGGCGTCTTGGGCGCCTTCGATCACCTTGTGCTTTTGATCGCGGACCACCTCGGCGGCCTCATCGGCGACTTCCTCGGCCAGGTCGCGGCATCCCAGCGACGGGGCGAGCATCGCCGTCGCCAACATCAGCGTGGCAAATCGCTTCATGGTCTGACTCCCTGTGCGTCCTGGAAATGGCCCAGTGAATTGCTAAACGCAAGTATAGGGGGCCTGGCGAAGGGTGCAAGTTCGGCGCACCTCCGCGAATTCGTCGTTTCGCGCAGTACCCTTCGCGTGGGTCCTAACTTGAAGCCGCAAAAGCCTTTCGATCTCATCAAGAAACTCCGATTGAGGCTCGCCACGCCCCTCGCTAGAATCCCCGCCCGGCGCGTGGGAAACCGCGCCGGCAGGGCCCCGGGAGTCGTATTGGCACTGATGTTGTCGTTGGCCGGCGCGAAACGCGTCATCGTAATCGGCGGTTGCCTGGGGACCGCGTACATTCAACTCACGCAATGCCCGATCGCCGTCCAGTGGGCGCGGTCGTTGGGGGCGGACGGCTTGCACGTCGGCATCCTGGGCGCCGTGCCGACCGGTTTTCTGTTCATGCAGTTGATCGCGGCGATCTGCGCCCGGCGATTGACGTACCGCAAACCGCTCTGGATCGCGGTTTCGCTCGTGCAGCGACTTTCGTTTCTGCCCGTCGCGCTGGGGCCATGGATTTGGCCGTCCGCGCCGCTGAGTCTGTGGATTTGGGCGCTATTGGCCATGGCCGCGGTGAACCATGCGCTGCTGCATTTCAGCACGCCGCTGTGGTTGTCGTGGATGAGCGACTATTTGCCGCATGTGGGATTGAGCCGTTACTGGGGAGCGCGGCAGTTCTGGCTGCACTGGGCGGCGGCCGGGGCGTTGTTGTTGGCGGGGGTGTGCCTGTTTAAGACGGGCCTCACCATCCGCGACGGCTTTGCGTGGATGATTATCGCGGCCAGTATCGCGGGCGTGGTGGATGTGTTGCTGTTTTTGCCCATCGAAGAACCGGCTGCGCAACATGGACCCGAGCCTCGGCTACGCGACGTGCTGGCCGGTCCGTTTCAGCGCCCGGATTTTCGCAGCTATATCGCCTTCTCGTGTTTCTGGCACGTGGCGGCGATGGTCGGCGCGCCATTTATCAGCCTGTTTCTATTCGAGCACATCGGCATGGATTTATTTCATGTGATGCTGCTCTGGGCGTTCTCCTGGACCGGCGGCACATTTCTGGCGCGGCGGATGGGAAATCTCGCCGAGCGGCGCGGCGGCCGTTCGCTGTTGATTCTTTGCACAGCGTTCAAGTCGTTGAACATGATCGCGCTGTTGTGCCTGCCGCGTGATCCGGTGCTGGCCTTTTGGGTGTTGCTGCCCGTGTTCATGATCGATGCGATGTTGAACGCCGGCATTTCGATCGCGCACAACAATTTTTTGATGAAGCACTCGCCCGTGGAAAACCGCACGATGTTCATCGCCGCGGGGACGGCCTACGCGGGGTTCACGGGCGGGCTGGCGTCGATCGGCGCGGGGTTGCTGATCCGCTACACCAAGTCGTGGCACGGGGCCTGGCTCGGCATGGATCTGATCAACTATCACGTCTTGTTCGCGGTGAGCACAGTCTTGCGCTTAGTGGCCGCCGCCGCTGCGGTGCGCGTGCGCGAGCCGGCGTCCCATGGGACGCGATTTGTGTTGGCGGAGATTTTTTCCGCGACGCCGCTACGGTATCTGGCCTGGCCACAGCGTTTTCGCGAGCCGGTCGAAGTGCAGGGCGAAGCTTGGGTGGTCGGCATTGCGGATCGCGATGGCGATGTACGCGAAACAGCGGCCGTGGCGGCGAGTCGCGCTGCTTGATAACTAGTTCTCGCCGCCGAGGCGGACTTTGAGCGGTAGCTCGTTCATCGCTGGCACGAAGACTTGGGGCGCAAGCTCGCTCGCTGCCGTCAGTTTCAAGTTTCGCAATTCCGCCAAGGGCAATGCGGCGGGCAGGGCGACCGTCATGGCGAATTCCGTTTGACCTTCCGCAACGGCGACCGTCGCTGGCGTTGGCAGTCCTTCCAGTTTCACCGTGACGGCACGCGTGAAGCCCGGTGAGCGTTCCACGGATCCGCGCAGTTCGACCGCCATTTGTCCATCGGCGCTCGGCACGATTTCGGCCGCCCCGGCTAAGCGCAACTGGAAGGTCGGCTTCCGCACCGGCAATCGCCGTACGGCCGAGTACGCGGTGGCGATGACTTGATTGCCGTCGTCGCCGAGCAGTTCCGCTTTGAGCGCCACGTCGTGCGGCAGGTCCGGCAAGTCGGCGGGCACGGCGAGCGTGACCGTGGCGTCGGCTTGTTCGGCTGTCAGCACCGCTTCTTGAGCGAGTCGCAAGGTGCGCTCGACGTCGGGGACAGTCTGATTGTTCTCCATCTTCGTCGGCGGGACTTGGCTGGTGATGAGCGACAGCCGCACTGCGCCGGCGGCGCCTTCCGCGCGTCTCACTTGTGCCGGGAGCGCGGTTGTTCCGGCGAGCATGAGCGCGTCCGTCTCCGAGGCCGCGCCCCAGGCCACCGTCAGAGGTGCGGCCGGCGCAGTGGCGATGGCGATTTCGCCGGCCAACCAGGGGCTGTAACCGGTCACCGCATTCGCTGGTCCTGTGACAGACCGCTTCACGGTCTCAGGCGCGTCCATCGTGGACGCTTGCACGTGAACCACGCCGGCGGCGTTGGGCTCGGCGCCATGCAACGATACGAGTGCGTCGCTCACTCCGGCCGAGATGAGGGCTTGTTCGGCGATCATCCCCGAAGGCAAGGATTCGAAAGCGAGCGCGATGGGGCCGCCGTAGGAACGGCGATCAGCATGCACGCGGACGATTGCCGCGCCGCCGACGGGCACGACATAGCGATCGGCGTCAAACGTCACGCGCAGTTCAGGTTGATCGACGGGGACGACTTCGAGCCGATAGCGAAAACCTTCGCCGCCGCGGCGCCGCAGATCGCGCAGGCGCAGTTCAATCGACGCCATTTGCGCCGGGACGTCGAATTCCAAGCCCGGGTCGGTCGTGCTGGATTGATCGTCCGCAACGGCGAGTTGATTGCCTTGCGCATCATGGATCGTGAGCACGCCGTCGAGCGGGGAGTTCGCCCGTTCCGCCCAGCATTC